>JBAYQE010000015.1:0-37595 GCA_041677345.1 Thiohalomonadaceae bacterium | reverse complement strand
TGTATGAACCAGTGTTCGGGTTCGATATTGTAGTGGGTACGGGTCATGCACAGCCCGGCGGCACCCTCGAGGGCAGCCCGGCAGTGAGTATTCAGCTTTCCAATAAGCGACTTGAGATCGAGATTGAGCATTTGGCATTCCTTGCGACTAGATGACGTCCCGTGATGACACGGCTATCTCCAACATGCCGGGGCCGGTGCGGCGCTGGCCAGGACTGCAAGCCAGTCGGGTGTTCCACCCCAATATGAGTGGCTTCCTCCGATCGAGTACCGGCGTGTTGGGAAAATCCTGTTCGCGCACGCGGAGTCGGAACTCATAGTCGTGATCCAGGCCCACGTAGAACCTTGTCAATTCGTGGAGGGCCTGCAATGCCGACGTGCCTGGCGCGAAATCGCTTAAACGTTGTTCATCGAGCGGGCCGAGTATCACGCGAATCTTCCCCTGTGCAAACCAGCCGTTGCGTCCCAACAAGGCCGAGCGACCCAGGCAGGCATTGCGGCCTTTGGGATTCAGCGGGCTACGCAATCGGGTACGCACATCATCGACCAATGGCTGCCATTGGCCGATGAACTGCTCGATTGCAACCGGCACCTTGAAATGCGAGCGTAGGACCCGCTGGAGGCCAACCGCTGACCGTACGCTTTGGGTAAACAAGCCACCGTAGTAGATGAGCGACGCGTCACGGGTATGCAGTCTACCCGTCAGACCACCCGTGCCCAGCCCGATGAGGGACAATAATGCTTGCGCATGTGCATCACGCCAGGAGGCATCGTGATCATGCAAGCGAGCACGTTCATGCTGGAGCGGTAATCGATATTTGCAGCCGGCTTGAAAAAAGAGGGAAATGGACCTGTGCGCGAAGAGGTCAAAAAAGCGGGCCATGGCCTCGTCCCGCTGCTTGGAACGCTTGAGTAGAAGCTCGGTGTAGTGGTAGGGCAATACACCCATAGCGCCCGTGAGACTCATGACATTCACAAGCATGTGCCATTGCCATGCCTTGTGGTCCGAGGCTTTCTGGCGCTTGATGTGTACTACTTCCGCAGCCGGGAATGCGAGTGAGCTATTGCCCGACAGGCGAATACATTCTGTTGCGGGTGGGGAAAAACGAGCGACGGGATTTTTGCCGGCACTTGAAGTACCGGTGTCGCGTTGGAGCACGGCCGCGCGTTCCAGCAGGCGCATGGCTTGCTGGAACTGATAGGCGTACGGCGCATCGACCAGCCTCTGTACTACAGAAGGACTTTTTCGCCGGACCGGGGTGGGCATACTTTCAAATATCCTTCGCTGTTCGTGCGCTTTACCCTAAGGCGGGTGAATGAATTCAGGGAGCAGTACAAGGCAAAAAAATGCTCCAGAACGGAAGCAAACAGGTAAACGCTATTGCCGCTTAGTTGGGAATCATCGATGTCCACCGTGATTTCCGTGCCCCGGCACATTGCGGTACGCCCGCCGATGGTCAGGGGAGCCGTGATTGGGCGGGTCGTTACGCGGCTAAGGGACTCGATCTGTGCCCGGTTTGCGGCCGTTTCCTTGAAGTCGTACAAACGGAGGATTTCTTTCAACGCATTGGTGGCGTCACCACCACGGCCGGTGAGGGACAGGTGATTGAGATTGAGGTGCGAAAGCAGGCGCCACCGGGCACCATTGCCCATCGCGGGACGCACCGCCGGTGTTGGTTGGGTAACACAGCGTATCCGTGTACACGGAGGCGCCTGATCCACACACAACAATTTCGGGTGGTGCGCGGAAAACGGCAGCTTGGCCGGCTGATCGCGATTGCTACAGAGTGCACGGATATTGAGCGTGCGATCATCCGGGTTATTCGGGTTCAGGTGCAGATCCACAAGGCTAAGAAAGACGTCAGAACCATCGTCACGTGGGTAAGTCCCTGATTTGGCGGGCCGGCGACGAGCAAACCAGTAGGCGCGGTGCGCGTTGTCCTGTTCGGCGTGATCGAGTCCGTACAGTGGGGGATAGGTTTCCTTCTCGCCGGTCGAACTCGACGCAACCACTTCCTGAATGGCATACACCTCATACCCCGTCGGACGGCGCAGGTCCGGGAGGACATGGTATTCCGTCTCGGTATGCTGCACCTTGATGGGATCGATGCGATGGGGAAACAGGTTTACGACCGGTGTACACCCCATCTGAAACATCTCCGTGGAAACGTTTCGTTCCAGTTCCATGTCGGAGCGATTGAAATAGATATAGAGCTCAAGCGTGTCGCTCACGTGCGGCGGCAGCACTTCAGGAGGTATATCGATATCGATGAACATGAACTTCTCAGGGAATATGAAATATTCCGTGAGCAGGCGGTAGCCAATGAACGAGGCGTCGGGATACGGTAGCAAGCCTTCGTTTTCTGAGAAGCCGACCGGTTTTATGGTGTCGGGCGGCAGCAGCATCGCGTGTGTATCCGCCTCCCCGGACGCGATGAACACCGCGGAGCATTCCTTGAGCAACATCTCATAGAGCGGATTGATATGCTGAGGTTGGCCCTTGAGATACAGGCGGATCTTGTTCGGTCGAACGGCCGCGAACGAATTCTGCTCCTTGAAGGTGGTGAATGAAAGTCGCAAAACGCCGGCCGCATTCTTGAGTCGTTGGGAACCGGGCGTGTTGAAGGGGCGGCTGAGCAATGCGGCATGCGAAAGAGTGAAGGGGTGGAGTGTGGTTTCATAGGCGGTGGCGAACCGGCAGGTTTCCCCTTGGAACGGCTCCGTGTCGAGCAGGGTATTGCGTTGCAGGGTGTAGGTGCCGTCCAGCTTTTCGCTGTCTGCCTGAAACTGCACGATGCTCATCGATGGGATGGGGCGCTGGTAGTGAGGAAAGAGAACTTCGAGCAAGGCGTCGCTTAGTTCAGGAAAGTCATCATCCAGTTTGTGTTGGATCCGGGCATTCAGGTAAGCAAAGCTCTCGATGAGTCGCGAGACATGCGGGTCTTCGATGGTGTCGGTACCGATCCCGAGGTGCCCCGCAATTTTGGGATGCTCATGTGCAAACTCCGCACCCATCTGGCGAATGAACGCGAGTTCCTTTTCGTAATAGGGGAGCAGTTCGTCAGTCATTGGCATCTCGCACCCGCACCGAGCGGGTTACCGGTTCGAGGGTGGAGTCGAACACCACCAATTGGGGTTTAGGATCGGCGTACATCACGGCCTCGATGCGGAAGTGTACGGTGCTGTTGCTGCCGTTCATGTTTTCGACCGGGCTCACTTTAACCGACTTGAAACGCGGCTCGAAATCCATGAGTAGCTGTTCGAGTTGCCCGATGAATTCCCGGAGCCGCGCCTTGTCGAAAATGTTGATCGTGGCAAGATCCGGAAGCCCATAGTTCATCAGGGAATTGTTGAGCTGTGGAAAATCGTCTCCGGGCGCAAGCATGCGTGCACGCGTGTTGAGGAGATTCTCCAGATCGCGGCGTTCACTTTCCCGCAGTTCAGCCAAGTACTGGTAATCATGGTGACCGGTTACGCCAGAGACACCAGGAGTGTGATCGATGAGGCGGTCGAGCACGGACGGTTTAAGCTGTTTCGTTTTATCGATGTACGCCATGGGGTGAGTCGTCAGGCCGTCTGAACCAGTTCCGTGGCAAGCTCGATTTCGGATACCATGTGGTCGAGTTGGTAATGGGGGCGCAGGTGGACGGTGCAGTGAAAGCTGCCCGGCTTTTCGGGATGTTCTTTTACGTGCACAGCGGCTTCGCGTAGTGGATAACGAGCCTGCTCCTTCCAGTCAAGATCCTCGCGGCCTGTCGTGTATCTGAAAAGCCATTCGCGGAGATGATTTTCACATTCGCCGGCAGTGGCGAAAGAACCGATACGGTCGCGGATGATCACCTTGATGTAGTGAGCGACACGCGATGCGCACAGCACGTGCTGAAGCATGGCTGAAAGGCGAGCGTTGTCGTCTCTGTCCGTGGTGTAGTCGCGAGATGGGCGATGAGCCGACTGGTTACTGTAAAAGGCTGCGAAAGGTGTGTCGTAACACTGACATAGGGGGATGAATCCCAGATCACTCAATTCGCGCTCCTTGGTATCGGTGATGACGACATCCGTGAGGGGTTTATGTGCGATCTGCGCGGTATCCGTATCGAAAGTGTCGCAGGGAAGATTGGCTAGCAGCCCACCACCGAGATGATTGCGGGCGACCCCACGGATATGACCGAACCAGGCGGCAGTGGCAAATTCACGGATCAATATGGCAGCGAAGGCATAGACAGCGTGTCCCCAGCAATAGCTATCCCTGCCGCCCGTCATGCAATGTTCGTGGAAAAACACCCCTTTGTAGCTCCCGGGCGTCTTTCGATAGGGCAGGCGCATCAGGATGCGCGGTAAGGTGATGCCGACGAAACGTGCGTCCGGTTTGCTGCGGAAAGTGTTCCACCGGAGGTATTCCTGCTGCGAGAAGATCAAAGAGAGATCGAGAGGCTGGGCCAGGGTGGAAAATTCTTCGATGCCGAACAGCTCAGGTGAGGCCGAAACGATAAAAGGCGCGAACGCCGCGGCAGCAATCTGCGCCATGCCTTCCAGCGCCGCGATGTCATCGGTCGAGTGCTTCCTGGACGAGCGGTGGCTGACTTCATAGTCGCCGATGAGGACGCCATAAGGCTCACCACCGGGTGTCCCGTATTCTTCACTGTAGACCTTGTGAAACAGTTGGCTCTGGTCAAATTCGAGAGCTCTGCCGATATCCCGCGCAACTTCAGACCAGTGTATGTCAAGCATCTTTAGCTTGATACTTCTCGCTCCTTCCGCTTGAACGACCAGGTACCACAACCCTCGCCAAGAGGCTTCCAGTGCCTGAAACCGTCGGTGATGAATGATGGCGTTGAGCTGTGCATTGATGCGGTGGTCTATGTCCGCGATAGTGCGTTGTATGGTGTTGCTGAGATCATCGGACGAAGCGAGCAGGGCGCGTAACGTGGACGCCGGCAGCCAGTCGGGGAGGGCGCATAGTCCATCCAGTTGTGTGGCGGATTCATGCATGGAGCTGGCATGTGGGGGCGTTACACCAAGGTCCACCATGTCCACTTCCTTGGACGCTTCCATTGCTTCGTTTCCGATGTTTACAGGAGGGCCGCATGCAGGTATTTTCGCCTGCCGGCCCCGGAAAGGAGGAAAAACAAAAACCGTACCCGGAGGATACGGTTTTTGTACCGGAACAGCTTGCTCAGCCAGACTTGGGGATGCTTGCGACCAGCCGCATGGAGGCGCTCAGTTCTTCCATCTGCAACCAGGGGCGCATCCAGGCAACGGCACTGAACACACCCGGCTGCCCAGGGACTTCCTTGACTTGAATGCTGGCCTCGGCCAGTGGATACCTGGCCTTCATTTCGGCACTGGCACCCGGGCTTGCGTTGACGTAGCTGGAAATCCAGCGATTGAGCCATTCTTCGGCGTCGCTCGCCTCCATGAATGAACCGATCTTGTCGCGAGCCATCACCTTGAGGTAATGCGCGATTCGCGAAGTGGCCATGATGTAGGGTAGGCGTGCGGAGATGGCCGCATTGGCGGTGGCCGCCGGATCGTCGAACTTCTTGGGCTTCTGGGTGGTTTGGGCACCGAAGAAGACCGCGTAGTCGGTGTTCTTGTAATGACACAGCGGCAAGAAGCCGAGCTTGCTCAATTCCGCTTCACGTCGGTCTGTGATCCCGATTTCAGTCGGGCACTTCTGGTCGGTGTCACCATCGTCGCTCACGAAGACGTGACTGGGAAGGCCTTCAACCTTGCCGCCGCCTTCGGCGCCACGAATGCTCGTACACCATCCGTATTCCGCATAGGAACGTGTCAGCGTGGCACCCATGGCATAGGCTGCATTCATCCAACAGTAGTCATCATGGTGGTTTTCCAACTGCCTACCTTTTTCGTCGAGGGCGGTTTCCTCGAAATTGAAGGCCTCGACGGGTTTGGTCGCTTGTCCGTACGGTAGACGCGCCAAGACACGTGGCATGGCGAGCGTAACGAAGCGCGAGTCTTCACTGTCGCGGAAACTCCTCCACTTCAGGTACTCGGCAGAATCGAAAATCTTCTCGAGATCACGGGGTTTGGACAGTTCGGTGAAGCTGTCGAAGCCGAACATCTTGGGGTCGGCAGCCGCAATGAATGGGCAAAAACCCGCGGCAGCCACGTTGGACATGCTGGTAAGCATGTCGATGTCGGCCGGATGGTTGGAGAACTCGAAATCGCCAATCAGAACGGAATACGGCTCGCCACCCGCAGTGCCAAATTCGCTCTCGTAGATCTTCTTGAAAATCTGGCTTTGATCAAACTCGACGGCCTTCTCGAGGTCTTTGCCGAGTTCTTTCTTGCTGATGTTCATCATGCGCAGTTTCAGGGCTGCGCTGGTCTCCGAGTGCATCACCAGGTAGTGCAACCCGCGCCATGAACCTTCCAGCTTCTGAAACTGTTCGGTGTGCATGATCGCGGAGAGTTGCCGCGAAATGGCGTTATCGATAGCGGCAATGGCGTTATTGATGGTGACAGTCAAATTGCTGTCCCACTTGATGGTGCCGGCCGTGGCTTCGCGGGTCAGTGTCTTGAGCAGTTCTTCTGTCTCATTCCTGCTGGTCTGCTTGGTAGCGCTGATAGCCTGCTCAAGGAAGCTCACATTCTCGAGCGTCGCCGTTGATTGGTCCTGAGTCTGTTGGGCGGCCGTGCTCATGACTTGTCATCCTCCTCGCCGGATTGCGCGCCAAGCTCACGTTGCAAAGCTGCAAGTGAATCGGTGCTGCTCAATACCTCTTCCAGAAGAGTCTCCAGCTTGTCGGAACGGTCGGCCTTGGTGAGAAGGTCGCGCAACTTGTTGCGAGTGTCCATCAGCTTGCGTAGCGGCTCGACGCTCTCGACGATCTTGTGCGGTTCGAAATCTTCCATGCTCCTGAACTGCAGATCGACGGGCATTTCGGTGCCATCGGCATCGAGGGTGTTTTCCACCTTCAGGTGCAGGGCCGGAGCGATGTTGTTCATTACCTCATTGAAGTTGTCACGGTCGATCTGCGAGAACTTGCGATCCTTGAGCGGCTTCTTGTTATCGACGTTATCGCCGGAATAGTCGCCCATGATGCCCATCACGAAAGGAATCTCCTTTTCCTGGATGGTGCCGTTCGTCTCGACGTCGTAAGTGATGTGTACGCGAGGTTTGCGTACCCGCTTCAGTTTGTCGTGAATACTCTCAGACATGGCAAGTCCTCTTTGGCAGCCGGATTAATCGTCGTTGATTGTCACGCCGGTGAGTTGGCTGAAATGCTCTCTTGCGGATGGATCGGGAATGAGTTCACCGATGAGGTGTTCCAAAGGCATCGAGCCCCACTTCACTGCCCGACGCAATATGTATGAAATCGGCGAATGGGGTTCCGTTTCGAGAAAATAGTTGGATATTTCAGCGAGCCGACGAAACGCTTCTTCGCGTGTCTTGATTCCATCGACGTTTCGCTGAGCGACGTGGGTCAGCTCGACGATGGACTCCGTCGTATCGGTCTCCTGGCTTGGCTCGGAAGCCAGGGGCAGCTTGTCCTTGGCAAGGTGATTGATCGCGCCAAGGCACTCTTCAAGGATATTGATGATGTTGCGACAGGGGGGAGCACCACTGCTGCCGCAGTTGTTCGTGAGGATAGCGTCGATTGCCTTGTAATCGGCTATGGCCTCCGCGATATCGTCGCGGATATCAATATAGAACTGCGGGTGGGAGTTGGAGACGGCACGCTCAATGTCATCTTTGCCGAATTCCAGTTTCGCAGCGCGCTCCGCGCGGGCCTCGGCGTCGACCAGCCTTTCGATTTCCAGTACCTGCTGATACTGCCAGTAGCTGAAGGGGCCGGGATCGTTGCCGTCCGTGATGGGAATGTTGCGGATCGGTGCGATCAGTACGCCTTCGGTGCCTTCGCCGTTGAGACCGGCCAATGGCGCCACGCGGGTTGCGAGGCCGTCTTCGTCAGGCAGAGGATAAAGCTCTTCCCAGTATCGTTCCACGAGCCCACGAATCAGCTTGAAGCCATCGCGCAGCCCCTGGAAGCCGTATCGCCGTACCAGGGCCTCGGTCAGCCAGCTGGCCAGTTCGAGGTCCTTTGCCTGGTGTTCGAGCACGGAGGGCGCGACTTCGGCAACCACGCGCCAGTGCGTGTGGGCTTCGCCGTCATCGCGATCGAACATATATTGTCGTTCGGCGGCACGCGCGGCTTTGCGAGCTTCTTTTACGGAGTAGTAGGGTGAACTTGGCGAGTGATCGCCTCGCGGATCGCTTCCGGCGGGATTCTCGCCCGAGATGGGCTTCAGCAAGTCATCGATCGGGAGGACGGGCCTGGATGCCATCTGATTGAAATTCCGTATCCTTGTCGTGCACTGACTCAGCGCGGCCTATGGCGCATGGGTCTCCCTGCAATAGGCGCTATTTATAAGGGATTGAAATTTGCTTGTAAAGTCGCCGACAGAGCGGTGCGGAAGTCGAACCGGCCGCCACCGGTCCCGGGTTTCAATTGATCTCGATGCTGCTGCAGGGAGACATGGAGGCTGGGTTGTACGGAATTTGCGTACAGCCTGGCACCTGCGAAGGGGGCACTGTGGTCCACAAGATTTTTCTTCCGGTGCTTGGAACCGACAGCATAGATGGGTAATATGCCGCTCTAGCTTGGTGCGGTGGTGAGTGATTGCGGGTAGTCACCGCGCCGCCACAAGATCCCTGACCGAAGCCATAGCGCGGCAGTTGGAATATTCAGGGAGTCTCAAAGGGAAGCGTCTCATCAGGAAGATGATCTATGTCGTTGTTGCTCACCATCATCACAGCACCCGCTTCCGTTTTCGTCAGTGAATCCAGCAAAACGTTCGGCGCCGAGGGTGGGACGATTGGACGTGGCACGGACAATACGTGGGCGCTGGAAGACCCCGATCGCTTCCTTTCCTCACTTCACTGCAGGATCAGCAGTGAAGATGGCAAGTATTTCCTCGTCGACCTAAGCACGAACGGCACCTTTCTGAACGGGGCACCAAGCCCGATGGGCAAGGGCTGCAAGTTGCCCTTGCACGATGGTGACACCTTTTCAGTGGGTGACTACCAGTTCTCCGTAAGTCTTTGGAACCCCGCTCAGTCGCCTTTCCTGCCGGGCGAAACCGACTCGCGAGCGCACGGGAGCCGCGAAACCCGCGAAACCCTTGACGTGGATACGCACGATCCGCTGCGGTCCGATGTGGCTGACAATCACCGTTATGCCGCCCCACTGCCGGACAGCTTGTCTCCTTCATCACCTGTAGGTATAGGTGTATTGACCGGTGAAACAGACCCTTTGGCGGCTCTCGATAGCGCGCGAGGAGGGCTATCAGCCGAGTCATTGTTCTTCTCGAACCCGCTGGACGTTCCCTGCTATTCGGATCAGGCACAAGCACCCAATCAACAAGTAACCTGGCCCTCCGCCATACCGGAACCGGAGTCGGCAGGCGTGATCCCCAGTGACTGGGACGCGGAAATGTTTCCGTCCCACGACCCATCACAGACTGTTCCTGCTATCGAGGCCCCTCTCCCCGCATCCATGATGATGCCGGATGCACGAGAGCAGTCGCAGCGGTGGAGCCTTGAAGAAGACTTGATGGGTGAGCCGCATCATGCGCAGGAAAATCCGGCACGAAGCGGGGGGCGTCAAAAGGGGGCGTCGGATGACCAGCAGGCCGCCTGGGCGGCGGCCAACGCCAGGGTGGAAGCGGAACTGAAGCTATTGAAACAACAGCTCCGGGCGCCAAGTCCCAACGTCGCAGCGAATACGACGGTCGATGCTTCCCTGTCGGAAGCCATGGGTTTGCGGGGGCAACCGCTCTGGGGAGAGGGCCCGGCTGGCTTGACCGAGGTCGCTGGCCAAGTCATTCGCGAGGCAGTGAAAGGGCTCATGCAGGTGCTCGGCTCCCGCAACTCCATCAAGAACGAGTTCCGGATGAGCGTGACCACGATCCAACCAGTGGAGAACAATCCACTGAAATTTTCCGCCAATGTGGATGACGCGTTGGAAAACATGTTCCTGAAAAGAGGCGACGCCTATCTGGGGCCTGTCGAGTCGGTACGTGAGGGATTCGAGAGTGTCGCCGAGCACCAGATCGCAATCATCGCCGGAATCCGTGCCGCGTTCAAAAGCGTCATCGAGCGTTTCGAGCCGTCGGGGCTGGAGGCGCGGTTTCAGAAACAGCGCAAAGGCATGCTAATTCCAGGGAACCAGAAAGCCAGGAATTGGGACATGTACACCGATTACTACAGTGAGTTGATGGGCGATCTGGACCGATCGTTCCAGTACTTGTTCGGCGACGAATTCGTCCAAGCCTATGAAGATCAGTTGCGAAAACTGGCACTGGCGAAGAAAGCAACGTCAAAATCCAACGACAGGTGAAGCGGGTTGTCATGAAGTTACGATTGATTGTCAATGGTTTGCTGGTGGTATTGGCAACAACGAGTATCACGTCGTGCACATCCTTGAACGGGGCCGTGGGTACGTATTTCAACATGGACACCGACCTGCGGGTCGAGTTTGCGGTCGCGTCGGATATCAACCCGGACGAGGCCGGCAAGGCATCGCCGCTATTCGTTCGCATGTACGAGCTGAAGACACCGAAGTTGATGACTGAGGCGGACTTCATTCGTATCTATGAGAACGACAAGGATGCGCTGGGTGCTGACCTGGTTGCGGTTCACCGGTTACGTCTGTTCAAGCCAGGCGAAGGTAGAACAGAACATTATGTCCTCGACAAGGAGACCCGCTATGTGGCCTTTTTCGCCGAATTTGTGCGCTTCAGGGATGCGGAGTACAAGGCGATCGTCCCGGTCGTGGCAAATAACGTGATACGTACATCAGCAAAGGCGCACGTCACAGGGAACACCATCGCGATAGAGCAACAGTAAGCCGAAGGATTCAGCCACATAGCGGTGAACAGCGCGAGGCGTTGGACCGACTTGGTGCGACGCAAGCACAGAACTCAGGATTGGCGCACGGATGTCGTTGAACAGCAAGGTAGTTTGGTCAGAGGGTATGTTTCTGAACCCGCAGCACTTTCAGCAGCAGGAGCGCTATTTGGAGCGTTTGATTGAAGGGAAGTGCACGGCGTACGGAGCATATGGCTGGGGGCTGCAGGAGTTGGAAGTCGATCAGCAGTTGCTTGGTCTCGGTAAGGTATCGATCGTGCGCGCAAGAGGGGTGTTCCCCGATGGTACCCCCTTCAGTATCCCTGAGGTGGATGAGCCCCCGGCGGTGTTCGATGTCCCTGAAAATTTGCACAACGCCGTTCTTCATTTGTGCGTGCCCGTCAGACGTCCCGGTGCCCTGGAGGTAATGAGTGACATGGACGCGCCGGGCATGGCGCGGTTTCAGAGCGTCGAGCAGGCGACCAGAGATGTGACCAATGAATCGGGGGAAAGTGTCACCATAACCGTGGGGAAGCTGCGCCTCAGGCTGCTGCTGGACAGTGACGATCTGGGTGGCTATGCGTCGATCGGGATCATGCGGATCGCCGAATGCAGGCAAGATCGGAACATCTCGCTGGACGACGGATACATTCCCACATGCCTTGACTGCGGCACATCACCGCGACTTTCCGGATACTTGTCGGAATTGAAGGGGCTGTTGCATCACCGTGGTGAGGCGATCGCGGCCCGCCTCGGAGATACGAACCGTGGCGGCACGGCGGAAATAGCAGACTACATGTTGCTTCAGCTAATCAACCGACTCGAACCTGTAGCCAACCACATGTCGAATATCCGGGGACTCCATCCCATCGACCTGTACGCGGAATCACTCCAGATGGTTGGCGAGCTGTCCACGTTCGTTGCAAAAAATCGCCGCACACCTCAATTCCCGGCGTACCTGCACGACAATCTGCAGGCCACTTTCTCTCCGGTCATCGCCGAGCTACGGAAGTGCCTGAGCATGGTTTACGAGCAGACGGCTGTCTCGATGAAACTGGTCGAGAAAAAGTACGGGATAAGGGTGGCCGAGATCGTAGACCGATCGCTGATAGACAGCGGCATGTTCGTGCTCGCAGCACGGGCCGACGTCGCTGAAGAGCGATTGCGCGTCCACTTGCCGGCTCAGCTCAAGATCGGACCGGTGGAGCGCATCAGGCAGTTGGTCAATGCTGCCATGCCGGGAGTCGGCATAAGGCCGCTACCCGTGGCCCCCAGGCAAATCCCTTACCGCGCCGGTTTCACCTATTTTCAGTTGGACCCCCGTAGCCCTTTTTGGACCGAATTGAAACATTCGGGCGGTTTTGCCTTGCATGTGGGCGGTGATTTCCCGGGACTTGAAATGGAGTTCTGGGCGATTCGGCAAAAATAGTGACCCATGGCTGCACTGCATGGTTGGCGATACGGTGTCGCCGAGCCGCACCGCACGGTGCAGGCATGCGGGTCGTGACGATACGTCACGATCGAGCAGTGACGGCGGTCCACGGGAGTGAGCTTAACAGGCCTTTTGTCTTCGGAGACATGGATGCCAATGGATAACTCCGACGAGACGGTGTTCAGATCACCCACTATCGGTGGTGACCGCACCATCATTCGTCCGACGCCCGGTGGGCATGGGTCCGGAGGACGCGTGTCGACCGCTACCCAATCGGTCAGCCGGAGCAACCGCCAGGACTTTTCCCGGGCCGCTGTTGCGGAACCTGGTGCGTCCATGGCTACGATCAGCGGCTTGAATCCGTTGGTAGCTGCTGCATCTACACTGATCGCGGTCTACGCAAAGACACGTCAATGCCTGACTCATTCCGATGTTGGAGCACTACACCAAGGTCTGGTACGCACGATAAGAGACTTCGATACGCGCGCGAGGGACGAAGGAATCAGACCAGAAATAGTGCTCGCTGCACGTTACGCCCTCTGCACGGCCTTGGACGAGGCGGTTCTAAACACCCCGTGGGGTTCGGAAAGCGGCTGGCCACAACGTACATTGCTGAGCGTGTTCCACAACGAGACAGCCGGCGGTGAAAAGTTTTTTTTGATACTGGAACGCGTAAAACAGCAGCCTGCAGCGAATCTGCACATGCTTGAACTCCTGTACATCCTGCTGAGCTTGGGCTTTGAAGGCAAATACAGGGTGATCCACCGGGGGAGGGAAAAGATAGAGGAGCTCCGCGATGAGCTGTTTGGCATAATTCGCCAGCAAAAAGGCGACTACGAACGAGAGCTTTCCCGCGCGCGCCAAGCCGTTGGCGAAAGGCGAAACAAACTCGAGCAGTGGGTGCCACTCTGGGTGGTCGCGAGTGTCGTAGGTGCGCTCCTGTTTCTGGGCTATTCCGGCCTCCGGATCTGGCTGTTCAACGCATCCCTCCCGGTCGTCACGCAACTCGAAACATTGGCCGACCCACGGCCAGGCGGACCCAGCGCGCCGGCCGATACATCCCTACCGATGTGATTCATCAGGATTTTCGCGTGGCTCGTCTCGCAACGATCGGAAATGAGTGCGTTAAACATCAGGACTTCATCCCGTCATGGGCGGCATGCTGTGCTTGTATGGCAAACGATTCTGGCGTAATGGCTGCAAGTGTGACGGAAACCGGGAACATGTGAATGGCGATGGATGTGCACGCCAGAGTCTGACGATGATGAAGAATGGATTGAATTGGCTTCAGGAAAGAAGATGCAATGAAGAAGAAGGTCATTGAGTTCTTCCGGAACAGAATTGTCATTGCGATCTTCGGCCTGCTTGCCCTGTGTGCGCTGATCTGGTTTGCAGGGCCTTATGTGAAGTTCGGTCAAGAGAACACGGCACCGCTCGGTGGCGTGGTAGCGCGCCTGCTTGCCATCGTAGGCGTCGTTCTGCTTTGGGGGCTGAACAATTTACGTGTCCAACTAACCCACAAGCATCAAAACGACCAACTGGTGGAAGATCTAGGAAAGAGCCAGAAAGAGATCCTGCCAGACCACGGAGCGGAGCAAACGGCTGAGGAGTTGCGCCAGTTGGGTGAGCGGTTTTCCGAGGCGCTCGCTACGTTGAAGCGGCTCAAGTTCCGCCGCGGAGGCCGACAACAGGCGTTGTATGAGTTGCCTTGGTACATCATGATCGGCCCCCCGGGTGCAGGGAAGACCACGGCGTTGCTGAACTCAAGCCTGGAGTTTCCGCTCGATTCGGCGCGGGAGAGGGCGGGTATCCAAGGGGTTGGTGGAACCCGCAACTGCGAGTGGTGGTTCACCAATGACGCCGTATTGATCGACACGGCCGGCCGATACACGACGCAGGACAGTGATCGTACCGTCGATAGCAAGGCATGGGAGGGATTCCTCAGCCTGCTGAAGAAGCACCGTCGTCGACGTCCCATCAATGGGGCTATCGTGGCAATCAGCATCCGGGACCTGTTACTGCAGTCGAGTGACGAGCGGGCGCAGCAGGCGAAGGCGGTTCGTATGCGTCTGGACGAGTTGATGCAGCAGCTCGAGATCCGGTTTCCGATCTATGTGATCCTTACCAAGGCTGACTTCCTTTCGGGATTTTCCGAATATTTCGCGGATCTTACCCGCGAGGAAAGGGAACAGGTCTGGGGGATCACTCTGCCGGACGCACCAGAACCCACGCAGGCCCCGGATTTCGGCTTTCTTCAAAATGAATACGGGGAGCTGCTCAAGCGTCTGTACTCACGACAAATCCCTCGCATGCACGCGGAAAGGGATGGTATGCGCCGTGCGGCAATTCAGGGATTCCCGCAGCAAGTGGCCACCCTCGAAACCGCCGTCATCGATTTCGTGAAACAGGCATTCGCCCAGAACCGATATCACCATCAACCCTACCTGCGGGGAGTCTACTTCACCAGCGGAACCCAGGACGGCACCCCTGTAGACAGGATCATGACCTCGGTCTCGACGATCTTCGGTATCACTCAGGAAAGTGCCCACCCCGGGCTTAACCAGGGGAAGAGCTTCTTCCTCGGTGCCCTGTTCAGGCGAATCATCCTGCCGGAATCCGAGCTGGCAGGGTCGAATCGAAGATACGAACTCACCGTTGCATGGGCCCGACGTGGCGCATATGCGGCCATGGCGTTAGCCTCCATCGCCCTTCTCATGGCGTGGGCGGGAAGCGTGTCGCGACATCATGCGTTGATGTCAGATGTGCAGACACACCTGGAGGAATTCAGGATGGCATCGCGGACTGCCGGGGCGTGGGAAAACTCACTCTCCGCTGCCCTGCCGGCACTCAATGCGCTTGCCAAAGCGAGCATCGTATACGACCAGGAACAACATCCCTGGTTGTCAGGTATGGGGCTCTACGACAGGCAGGTGAATGTCTCTGCTGACGCGGCTTACCAGGCACAATTGAGATCGTTGTTCTTGCCCCGGCTCATTGACTACCTTGAGCAAAAAGTCCGGAACAGCCAGAGCGGAGGCGAGCTTTACGAAGCAGTCCGCACCTATCTCATGTTCAACAAGGTCGAGCACATGGATAAGGTGTTGGTGGCGAACTGGTTCCATCGTGAGTGGGCCGGACAAATGCCGGAGGATGCATCACGGAAACGGGCGCTGGAAACCCACTTGGCGGCACTGCTCACGAATCATCTGGAGCCGTATCCGTTGGACGTCGACCTGCTGGCATCGGCGCGGACGATGCTTCGTCAAGTGCCGATCGAGCAGCGTATCTACGCCAGATTGGCGTCAGATCCCCGCCTGACGTACAAGATGGACATGCTCAATCAATTCGGGAAATCGGTGAGAGACGTATTCGTCGTCACGGCGGACTCAGAGGACGAGTTGAGTCTGCCGCGCATGTTCACCCGGACTGGTTACGAAGAACTGGATCTCTCGCCTGACTCGCCCTTGATCGCCGAAGCCATCAATGAAACCTGGGTCCTGATGGATAGCGGGCAGGGCGTGGAGTTTGTTCAGGTGGATCGTGATGAAATCAGCGAAAAAGTGAAGGAGTTATATTTCGCGGATTACATTGCTCATTGGGACAGGTTGTTGTCCGCGCTGGTCGTAAGAGAATTCACTTCCGTTACGCAAGCACGAGATGCGCTCTCCGTGCTGACGGACCCGGTTTATTCACCTCTGCGGAACATTTTGCGTGTGGCGGCCGACAATACGACGCTATCGAACAGGTTTCTGCGGAATATGCAGGGTGAAGCATCCCAAAAGGTACAGGGTGCCGTGGCGAAGGTTTTACCAGAGCAGATGAGTGGCACGAGAGTAGATCGTGAGTACCGAACACTGAACGCCATGGTACGTGAGAGTGGAGCGGAGCCGGCTCCTGTTGTCACGATGATGCAGAAGCTCCAGGATTTGCAGGCATTCCTTTCAGAGATCACTATAGCGCCTGAGCCAAACAAGAAAGCGTTCGAGATCGCGAAAGCAAGGTATCGGGCGGGTACCGGCAATGCCATCACATCCCTGCGCGCCTACGCGGCCGCATTACCGAAGCCAACGGACCGGTGGCTACGTTCACTGAGCGATCGGGTATGGCAGGTGGTGCTCGCATCGGGAAAGACTTACGCGGCGTCGGAATGGAAGGCGCGTGTCCACGGAAAGTATGCGAGGGCCCTGGAGGGCCGTTATCCGCTTAACCGTACATCGCGGGTTGACCTGGCGCTGTATGACTTCAACGAGTTCTTCAAGCCAAAAGGTGTACTGGACGGCTACTTCGAAGAATTCGTGGAACCCTTCGTAGATACCCGTCGCGGTTTGGCAAACCGGGTCGTAGATGGATGGTCGATGGGATTCTCTGAAACCGCTCTTGCGCAGATCGCCCGCGCACAGAAGATCAAGCGGGTATTTTTCAGGGCAAGTCCCGAATTTCCAGGAATTTCCTTCCGGCTCATGCCGGACAAGATGACGAAAAACGATGCCAGTTTTCAACTGGAGCTGGGTGGGAACAGTATTGCATACAACCACGGCCCGAAATTCTGGAACTCCCTGAACTGGTCAGGCGTAGAAGATGCCGGTCGTGTACGCATCGTTTTCCAGGATCTGAATGGGGACTTCCACTCTTCGGAATACGATGGGCCTTGGGCATGGTTCAGGTTGCAGGATCGTTCACGCTTGCAGAAGACCAAGCAGCCGAACGTTTACAAGGCAACCTACACGGTGGCAGGCGATGATGGTGAGCACCGTATCGAGTATCTGATAAAGGCCGATAGCGTAGATAACCCTTTTGGGGAACATCTGCTGGCGGCTTTCAGGTGTCCGGAGCACATTTGATGGTGATGGCACGTGGTGTAGGTGTCTATGGAAAGTGGCCCACCTACGGCGATTTCGTATCACGCAACCTGGGTGCTGATTTTGTTCGGGCCTGGGACGAATGGCTATCCCAGTTCATCCTCGCATCCAAGGCACAGTTGGGATCCGACTGGCTGGCTATTTACCTTACGAGTCCGATTTGGCGATTCGCGCTTTCAACAGGCGTCATCGACGACGATACATACGCAGGCCTCATGCTTCCGAGTGTCGACAGGGTCGGCAGATATTTTCCTTTGACCGCCGTGAAGACCTTGCCTGCCGGGACTAACCCCGTCGAGGGTTTGTTGTTCCAGTCTGACTGGTTTGAACAGGCCGAACAGGCCTTGCTGGCAGCCTTGGCCGGTGAAGTTGAAGCGGACGAGTTGGTGAGGGCCGTGAGCCGTGAAAGCAAGGAGCAACGGGGTGGTTACCGGGCCACTGAAGAGCAGGGGCAGCCGGGGGCGATGGTCTTCGATATCCCGAGTGTCGACCGCGCACACGTAGAGGCCCTGTTACCGGCGTTGGCAAGCGCTGGGTTGGGGGCACGCTCTTCGGGTTTCAGTTTGTGGATGACCAATGGCTCGGACCACGTCAGGCCGGTGATGTTGAGCTGTTCGGGATTGCCTCCAATGAGCGGCGTCGCATCGATGCTGGACGGGCAGTGGGGCCAACGGAACTGGAAGTCACCGTTTAGCCGGCAGGTGGATGCGTGAGCCAATGAGTGACAAGACGATCAGGCGACCGATGCGCTGGATATCGGCGCAAGACAGCAACGTCGGTAGCGTACGGGAGATCAATGAGGACGCCATATTGGTCCATCCGAGGATGGATCTTTGGGCTGTTGCAGATGGCATGGGCGGGCACGATGCAGGCCACGTCGCCAGTAGCATGGTGGTCAGGGCCCTCGAGCACCTCTCTCCGAAGGATTCCCTGGATGTCCTCGTCGATGCGGTAGAAGACTGCCTGTTGGAAGCGAATCAACGCATCATTGAGTTCGCCGATATCATGCTCGATGGAAGGACCGTCGGAAGCACGGTGGTCGTCCTGATGATAAAAGGTCGAGTCGGTGTTTGCGTGTGGGCGGGGGATTCTCGTTTATACCGCTGCCGTCGGGCGGAGTTCGTGCAGATTTCGCGTGACCACAGCAAAGTGGAGGAGCTCGTGGAACAGGGATGTCTCTCCAGGGCAGAAGGGGCGGTGCATCCGGATGCCAACGTGATCACCCGCGCGGTGGGCGTCACCCCCAGTCTGAGTCTTGAACTCACCGCATTCGAAGTACAGCAAGGCGACACCTTTCTCCTCTGTAGCGATGGCTTGTATAACGTGGTTCCCGCCAGCGAGATACGGGACGTGCTGCTGAACTATTCGCTCGAGACATCGGTGGAGCACCTGATGCAGAAGTGCCTGAACGGCGGCGCGACTGACAACGTGTCGCTGATCGTGGTGCAAGGCGATCAGGGGGGCGTGTCCCGGACAACCAGCCTGTCCGGAGAACAACGACCCGTATGACTGCAAGTTCCGACAAGACCAGGATTGCGGTTGTACCGGGGCTTCGCGTCACGGGTGAAAACCGCAGAGTGGAAGAAGGGGCGGGTGCGGCAAGGGTTGCCAACAAGCAGGGCGCCACCGGCGTTGCAATGAATGTCACCCGCATAGACGAACGACAACATGAGCACGCCTTCACCCACGAAGGTGATGATGCGACGCGAATTGCCATTCCGCAGGTCACCCCTGACCGGACCAGGATCAGGCAGCCTGACGGGAAAGACCGGCCGATAGAGAATCAAAGTTCACCGAGCATTGAAGCGGCTGCACTCGGTCATGAGGTGCTTAAAGGACGTTTCGTACTCGAGGAGGTACTCGGCGCAGGTGGGATGGGGGTCGTCTACAAGGCGAAAGACCTGTTGAAGGTAGAGGCGAAGGACCGAGACCCCTACGTCGCTATCAAGGTGCTGAGCGACGAATTCAAGTCTCACCCGGAAGCGTTCATCGCGCTTCAGCGTGAATCCCGCAAGTCACAGCGGATCGCCCATCCCAATATAGTGAATGTGCACGACTTTGATCGTGACGGCGATACGGTGTTCATGACCATGGAATACATGGAAGGAACACCGTTGGACAAGCTCATCAATCAGTACAAGGCGACTGGACTCCCGACAGATGATGCTTGGGCGATCATCGAAGGCATGGCACTGGCCTTATCGCATGCACACGGAGAGAACATCGTTCACTCGGACTTCAAGCCGGGAAATGTATTCATTACCAACAAGGGGGTGGCAAAAGTCTTCGATTTCGGGATCTCCAGGGCCGTCGCCGTTGCGGAGCATGCGCGAGAAAACCCGGAAGACAAAACCTTGTTCGATGCCGGTACCCTGGGTGCGCTGACACCAGCCTATGCAAGTCCGGAAATGCTTCAGGGCAAGGAACCGGATGTGCGGGACGATATCTTCGCTTTGGGCTGTGTCGCTTATGAGACGCTCACCGGCGTCCATCCGTACGGCCGGGTTCCCGCGGATGAGGCGGCACAACAGGGACTTAAACCGCGGCGGATTGCCGGCATAAAGAAGCACCAATGGAATGCCATCGCGAGAGCGCTAGCGCTGCGCCGTGAAGACAGATGCGCATCGGTGGAGGAATTCCTTCGCGCACTCTCACCGGCGAAGCATCAGAGGCTGCGAAATGGAATCATCATTGTGCTCGCCATGGGGCTCATTGCCAGCATTTACGTGATGTTTTTCCGCGCTCAACCACTGGATCCCATGAAGGAATTCAATCTCCGAAACGAGTTGGAGTGGAAAGTCAGGGTGGATTTCTACAAGGACCATCTGACTACCCTGCTGCAATCACCCACGTTCGACGAAAGCTGGCAGGCGGCAGTGTGGAAGGATATCTCGGACCTGTCGAAGCTCACGCGCAATCAAGATCCATGGGTTGCCGAGCACCGGGTGCGTGTATACAGGATGTATCTGGAGGAAATCGATGCGGCGATCACAGGATGGAAGCTGAAACATGCGAAAGAGCTTCTCGAGGGTGCGCGACGCTATACCGACGACCCGTCTGAAATCGAACGACGATTTGCGGCTTTGACAAAAGCCTTTGCGGAATTCGAGGCAAGAAAGGCCGAAGCGAAGGAGGAGAAACCAGCTGCGAGGGTGAGCGTCGCTGGCTCCAAAGCAGAGGTGACAGAGAGCAGGAAAGCAGCAGATCGCTTCAAAATGGCCTTGGCGAACGCAAACTCGCAGCTGAAATGCGAAACCCGGCTGAACATGCCTGAACTCGAATCGGCCATCAAAAAGCTGCGACAGCTCGACCAGGCCAGATACAAGGAATTGGAGCCCAGTATCGTGGCCGCCCTGGCGGACTGTATTACGGGAATCGGGAAAGAGTCCCCCAAACGAGCGATTGAAGCGAAAAATCACGCTTTACGCATCTTTAGCGGTAATGCGTTTCTGGCGGATATCCAGATCAAGCCACAAGAGGTTTGTGACCTGTCACTGGCCGGATTGGGGGCAAGGGGGCATCGGGCGATCTGCAAGGATCCCCTGCCTGGGGATATCACGGGCCCCGACTTGGTGGTCGTTCCTGGCAAAGGGAATATGCCGCCCTTCGCCATCGGGAAGTACGAAGTGACCTTTCATGAACTCAACCTGTTCTGCCAAGGAACCAAGGAATGTGCGCCGTTAGAGCAACGTGAACAAGCGCTTCCCGCAGTGGGGATCTCCCTGGAACTGGCGCAGAAATACCTCAAGTGGTTGAGTGCAGGCGCGGGTCAACGGTATCGATTGCCAACCCGCAGCGAATGGGTTCACGCCGCATCGACCTATCGAAAGGTGCTGGACCCGAATCGCAATTGCAAACTGTCGACACGCGGGATAGAAAAAGGCGACGGCCCGGTGCGGTTTGATCTCGGCGCACTGAATGCGTGGGGCCTGGTCAATCACGTCGGCAATGTCCAGGAGTGGGTATATGACAAGGGTCGGAGACTGGTTGCGGTCGGCGGCTCGTTCAGTGACCGTATGGATACCTGCGACGTTGGTACAGTGCGTGCGCACGATGGTAGTCCGGATACCCGTACCGGATTCCGGGTCCTCAGGGAGATCAGGACGACGCATGAGTGACGAACGGTATGCGCAAGCGCTACGAACGCTGTGTGGCGAGTATTACAAACAGCACGTGAGTTTCGCGGAATATCGCGAGCACAGAAAAATACTGCTCGATGCCATGGACATGGAATTCAATGATGTTTCACCAATGGAATCCACTGGAGACAAGCAATCCGGCGGCTACTTCAAATGTACGCTGGGACTCATGGGTTTGAAGGCCTGGATTGCCGACAAGATGCGAGGAAACGGTGTGTGACGTCCCCGATGCACGTTGGGAGCAGCATTGCCGTATTCATGGAACACGTAATGTAGTTGGGCTAACGGTGTACGTCTCTCGAGGGAAAATATGGAAATAGTGAAATTTTTCCAAACAGGCGGGGTTTTCATGTACCCGATTTTGCTGGTGTTTGCGGTGGGCCTGGCAATTGCCATAGAACGCTTGCTGTACATCACCAAGACGCAGGGGAATACAAGCAGGGTATGGAAACAACTGGTGCCGATGCTGATGGCTCAGGATTTCACACGAGCAACGAAACTGACCGAAAGTGTCAATACGCCACTTGCCACCATGCTGAGCTATGGGTTTGCGCGCCGGAATGCAAACGCCAGTCGTGAAGGCATCGAGGCAGCGATGGAAGAAGGGATGATGGAGGTGATGCCAGAGCTTGAGCAGCGCACGCATTATCTCGCAACCTTCGCCAATATCGCCACCTTACTGGGGCTGCTGGGCACCATCATCGGTCTCATCCAGGCATTTACTGCAGTGGCCGGCGCCGATCCGGCAGACAAGGCAGAACTTCTTTCTGCGAGTATTTCGGTCGCCATGAATACCACTGCATTTGGACTGGTGGCCGCAATTCCGTTGATCCTGATCCATTCCTATTTGGCATCCAAGACCGCACGCCTGGTAGACAGTCTGGAAATGGCAGCAGTCAAGTGCCTGAATCTCGTGGCGAATAACTGAGCAGGGAAGTGGCCGACGCGTGAAACGGATGAAACGGAATATGATGCAGGAGGCTGTGGAGCTGAATATCACAGCGTTTCTGAATCTCATGGTTATCCTGGTTCCATTTCTGCTCATTACCGCCGTGTTTTCAAGGCTTACCGTACTCGAGTTGAACCTGCCATCGAAGGATGCAAAGGTGGAGGAGTTGGAGAAAATTGATCTCCAGCTGGAATTGACCTTGAGATCGAGCGGGTTCGATATCCGTGATACGAACTTGGGGAGCATCAGGTTTTTCGCGCGCAATGAGCAGGAGACGGATTGGAAGGCATTCTCCGATGTCCTGCTGGAAATCAAATCGCGTTTTCCCGATGAGGACAGCATCACGCTGCTGTTGGAGGAGACCAT
Organism: Thiohalomonadaceae bacterium; assembly: GCA_041677345.1. Taxonomy (GTDB): domain Bacteria; phylum Pseudomonadota; class Gammaproteobacteria; order Thiohalomonadales; family Thiohalomonadaceae; genus JALOAT01. Next base: position 14,978 of record JBAYQE010000015.1, on the reverse strand, counting down.
AGACTACAAGACCCTGATTCAGGTTATGGACAGGGTCCGGTCTGCTCAGGTTACCAATGTCACATCAGTGGAAACGGTCGAGCTGTTTCCGAACGTTTCCATCGGGGATGCGCCGCCCCTGGATGGGACATCGGAGGTAATCAACACGGAGACGCGCCCACTATGAAGATGTCACGGCGCGCCAAACGCATGGAAAGACACCATGCAAGGCACAAACAGCCTGGGCTGAACATGGTGTCACTCATGGATATCTTCACGATTCTGGTCTTCTTCCTGTTGGTGAGTTCCTCGACGGTTCACCAGCTACCGAGCAGGAAAGACATTCGATTGCCGACGTCAGTTGCGCAGCGAGTGCCACAGGAGACACTGGTCATCACCGTTGCCCCGGGTCAGATACTGATCGATGGCCGAAAAGTCGTGGAAATATCCGAGGTGCTGGCGGACGATTCAACCCTTATTCCTGCGCTTGAACAGGAATTGCACTTCCAGGCGACGAAATCCAGGATCGCGTCCTTCACCGATGCAAGCGAGCAAGGCAGAGCGGTCACCATCATGGGCGACGAAGACATTTCCTATGCGTTGCTAAGAAAGATTCTTAACACCTGCCGTGAAGCCAATTACACACGGGTCGCCTTTGCGGCCCTGCAAGCGTCGAGGGTGGGAAGGGACGCATCGTGACGCTCGTGCGATACGAACAACTGGCACTCAACTGGTCCCCGGAGAGGGGAAGTGACCGGCATTTCAAGCGGATTGCAGTGATTGCCGTCGGTGTGTCGGTATTGCTTGGCGCGTTGTTGTCCAGTATCGAGCTTCCGAAAGAGCGAAGGGAAGCGCACAGGGTCGTCCCCGAACGCATCGCGAATTTCATCATGGAGCGAGACAGGCCTAAGCCTAAGCCTGAGCCGCAGCCGAAGCGGGAAGTGCCGAAGCCCGCACCCAAGCCGGTGGAGAGGCCGCTGGAAGCGCGGACCAGCGAGAAATCCGCTGAACTCAAGAAACCACTGACCAAGGCTCAGAAGAAGGCCCGGGACAAGGCGGCGGAGAGTGGGTTGCTCGCCCTGAGTGGTGAACTCGCCAGCTTGATGGACACATCTCGCGTGAGTCGCGAGTTGGGCGGTGCTGTCGTTTCGCGTACCGGTGCGGTGGAAGCGGCGGGTCACGATACGACTTTGTTGACAGCCGATATAGGTAAAGGAGGTGGTGGCGTAAAGGCCGGCGAGTACACCTCCGGCGTGATAAGGAGCAAGCTCACGCAGCGGGAGATCACCCAAGTCAGACAGTCGTTGGTCGCGGATACCAGCGCAGACCCGGCGCCGCGCGCGAGGGCGCCCCGTTCCGGCAACGTGCGCGTAGAGGAAGAGATCACGGTCGTTTTCGACCAGAACAAGAGTGTTTTGTACTCCATTTATAACCGGGAACGCCGCAAGAATCCCGATTTGAAGGGAAGGATCGTTCTTGAAATCACGATTGCGGCCAGCGGTAAGGTGACAGCAATAAGGGTGGTGTCGAGCGAACTGGGGGATCCGCAGCTCGAAAAGCGGCTACTGAGCCGAATCAAACTGTTCGATTTCGGGGCACAGGACGTGAAGCCGGTTACGGTCACCTATCCCATTGAATTCCTGCCCTCGTGAACCTCATGGGCCGGCCGGGAAGTCACGGCCGGACCGGGCCGAATGCACACTGCGCACGTGGCCGCTTGCTGGCACCGTGACCCAGTGGAACCTTTGTCGCGGTGCGGCATCACGCGGCGGCGGTTTTCATTCGTGCGCCGTGGCGGACCGGCCGCCGATGCCTCTCAAGCGTGCTCGGCAAGGGGGACGATCCAGATGCGTCGGAATGCCACCGGGGAGCCGTGGTCCTGGAGCAACAGGGGACCCGGGGCGAGCAGGTCCTGATCCAGGGCGTGCTGGGTCGGGGCAGGCAGGGCCATGTTGTTGTGGATGACGAGCCCGTTCTGCAGCGCAGTGATGCGCGCCGCTTCGATCCCATCAACCATCTTGCGCGGTGAGCGAAATACCACTTCGAAGGTCTGCCAGGCCGAAGGTGCTTTGGCGGCGTTCACCAAAGGGGCGGCGACCCCGTAGATGGCGCCGCAATCGGCAGGCCCCGGTTTCTTCACACCCCAGGAGTCGAGGATCTGAAGTTCGTAGCGGCCCTGCAGGTACACACCGCTATTGGCCTTGTCCTGGCCTCGGGCGCGCGGCATGTCAGGGCAGCGGAATTCCAGGTGCAGGAAGAGGTCGCGGAATGTGACGCGCGTCATGATATCGCCCGTGCCCGGGACCACCTCGAGGAAGCCGCCTTCCACCTTCCAACGAGGCCGTCCACCTTCGCGCGCCTGCCAATCCGACATGATCCGGCCTGCGAACAGCACCACGGCATTGGCGGGTGGTGTGGTGCGTGTTTCCACCGATGGTTCCTCGGGTCCGCTGGGCGTTCTTCCCTTACCTTAGAACCGCGTACCGGGCCTGCAAGGCCGGGGCGCGGTATACAGGTGGCGGAGCTTGATAGTAGAATCGTGGCCCACGTGTGGCGGTTTCCCGCCGTTCTCCGCCAGCCATAACCAGAACATGAACCTGAACTTTCTCGATTTCGAGCAGCCGATCGCAGAGCTGGAAGCCAAGATCGAAGAACTGCGCTATGTAGGTGATGATAACGAGATCAACATCAGCGAGGAGATCGCTCGTCTCGAGGCCAAGAGCCGCAGCCTGACTGAAACCATCTTCGCCAATCTCAGGCCCTGGCAGGTGGCACAGTTGGCGCGTCATCCGCAACGGCCCTACACCCTCGATTACATCCAGCACCTGTTTACCGATTTCGAGGAATTGCACGGCGATCGCGCCTTTGCTGACGATCCCTCCATCGTGGGGGGGCTCGCGCGCCTGGACGGCAGGCCGGTCATGGTGATTGGTCAACAAAAAGGCCGTGATACCAAGCAGAAGATCTACTGCAACTTCGGCATGCCGCGCCCGGAGGGCTACCGCAAGGCCTTGCGGCTCATGCATATGGCCGAGAAGTTCCACCTGCCCATCCTTACCTTCATCGATACCCCGGGCGCCTATCCGGGCGTGGGTGCGGAGGAGCGCGGCCAGAGTGAGGCCATCGCCCGCAATTTGCAGGTGATGTCACGCCTCAAGACACCGATCGTCTGCACGGTCATTGGCGAAGGCGGTTCCGGCGGTGCGCTGGCCATTGGTGTGGGCGATCGCGTGATGATGTTGCAGTACAGCACCTATTCGGTCATCTCCCCGGAGGGCTGTGCCTCCATCCTGTGGAAGAGTGCCGACAAGGCGCCGGAGGCCGCGGAGGCCTTGGGTATCACCTCCGGGCGGCTGAAAGAGCTGGGTCTGATCGACCGTGTCGTTCCCGAGCCGCTGGGCGGTGCCCACCGCGACGCGGCGGCCGCGGCCCGCAATGTCAAGGATGCTCTGCTGGAAAGTCTGGACCTGCTGGAGAAGACCCCTGTGGACCGATTGTTGGACCAGCGCTATCGCCGGCTCATGGGCTACGGCAACTTCACCGAGGCCTGATGCGGACGCCGCGGGCCCGACGCCGCGATACACTCCGCCTCATGGGCTTCGACCCCGCTCTGCTGCTTCCCATATTGCGCCGGCTACCGCCGGCGCAGCGCTATCTGGTCGCCTTCAGTGGCGGCTGTGATTCGTGCGTATTGCTGCATGCGCTGGTCGTATTGCGTGGACAACTGACCGCACCGGTCGCGGCCGTGCACGTGGATCACGGCCTGCAATCCGGGTCAGAAGCCTGGTTGCAGCGCTGCGAGGCGCAATGTGCAGCATGGCAGGTGCCTTTCGTCGGCAGACGCGTAAATGCCCGTGCCCGAGCCGGGGAGAGCGGGGAGGCGGCTGCACGTAAGGCCCGCTACGACGCCATGCGGGCGTTGATGCAAGCGGGTGATGTGCTGCTCGCCGCCCACCACCGCGACGATCAAGCCGAAACCTTCCTGTTGCAACTGCTGCGGGGCGCCGGCCCGCGCGGGCTGGCGGCCATGCCTGAGTGCACGCCGTTCGGCAGTGGCTATCTGGCACGCCCGCTGCTTGGTTTCACACGGGACGAAATCTGTGCCTACGCCAGTCGCGCCGGGTTGCACTGGATTGACGACCCCAGCAATTTCGACACGGTGTTCGATCGCAATTACCTGCGCAATGAGGTAATGCCGCGCTTGCGCCAGCGCTGGCCGGCGGCGGGCCGCGTGATTGCGCGCGCGGCCACTCACCAGGCCGAATCGGTGCAACTGCTGGACGCCCTGGCCGAAATCGACGCCGCCCAGACCGGGGCTGGGGAGGCATTGTCGGTAGCCGCGCTGCAAACACTCTCCGGGGCGCGCGCGCGTAATCTGCTGCGTTGGTGGATCCGGAGCCGGGGATTGCCCGTGCCCGATGCAACGCGGTTGAGCCGCATCCTGGACGAGGTGGCGGGCGCGCGCGTGGACGCCGAGCCTTGCGTGAAATGGCAGGGTGCCGAGGCGCGTCGTTATCGCGACGGGCTTTTCGTGCTTGCACCTCCGGCCCCCATCCCTGCCGCGGCCTTGCCATGGGAGCCCCACAGCGAGCTGGTCGTGCCCGGCTTGGGCATTCTGAACGCCGTCCTGGCGCCCGGCGGACTTTCACCCGAGGTGTGTGAAGCCGGCCTTACGGTCCGCTTCGGCGTAGCCGGCGAGCGCTGCCGCCCGACAGGGCACGCGCATCATCGGACCCTCAAGAAGCTCTGGCAGCAAGCGGGCGTACCGCCCTGGGTGCGTGAGCGCACGCCGCTTCTCTATGTGGAAGGTAGGTTGGCGGCAGTGGCCGGTCGCTGGATCTGCGCTGAATTCGCGGTTTCTGCGCGCGAAACCGGGTGGTTGCCGATTTGGCGACCGTTCGGCGTTGAAACCAAGGGCGAAAACGGGGACAATTCGTCGGGCCCCGCGCCTTAGTCACGATTCCGCCCCCGGTGCAGGAATCGGGCTAGTCCTTCCCGTCTCAATCCGAAGCCAACTTGATGACCAAGTACGTTTTCATCACGGGCGGTGTCGTTTCTTCTCTCGGGAAGGGCATCGCTTCCGCCTCCCTTGCGGCTCTCCTCGAAGCACGCGGTCTCAAGGTCACCCTCCTCAAGCTGGACCCGTACATCAACGTGGACCCGGGCACCATGAGCCCCTTCCAGCACGGCGAAGTCTTCGTCACCGAGGACGGCGCCGAGACCGACCTCGACCTGGGCCATTACGAGCGTTTCGTCCGCACCACCATGACGAAGCGCAACAATTTCACCACCGGCCGCATCTACGAGAACGTCATCCGCAAGGAGCGTCGCGGTGACTATCTCGGCGGCACGGTGCAGGTGATCCCGCACATCACCGACGAGATCAAGCGCTGCATCAAGGCCGGCGCCGAGGGCTATGACGTGGCCATGGTGGAGATCGGCGGCACGGTGGGCGATATCGAGTCCCTGCCGTTTCTCGAAACCATCCGCCAGATGGGCGTGGAACTGGGGCACGACAACGTGCTCTACATGCACCTGACCCTGCTGCCCTACATCCCCACCGCCGGCGAGCTGAAGACCAAGCCCACCCAGCACTCGGTGAAGGAACTGCGCTCCATCGGTATCCAGCCCGACATCCTGGTGTGCCGCTCCGACCGCCCGCTGCCCGAGGACGAAAAGCGCAAGATCGCGCTGTTCACCAACGTGGAAGAGCGCGCGGTCATCGGCCTCGAGGACGTGGACACCATCTACAAGATCCCGCTGCGCCTCCATGCCCAGCGCCTGGATGACATCGTGGTGGACAAGCTGCGCATCAGCGTGCCCGCCGCGAACCTGACCGAGTGGGAGAATGTGGTGGAGGCCCTGGCCCATCCCACGGGACAGGTGACCATCGCCATGGTGGGCAAGTACGTGGACCTCACCGAGTCCTACAAGTCCCTGTCCGAAGCCCTCATCCACGCCGGCATCCACACCCGCACCAAGGTGAAGATCGTCTACGTGGACTCAGAGGAGATCGAAAAGCAGGGCACGGACGTGCTCGAGGGCATGGACGCCATCCTGGTGCCGGGCGGCTTCGGCGAACGCGGCGTGGAAGGCAAGATCCGCACCGTCCAGTATGCGCGTGAGCACAAGGTGCCCTACCTCGGCATTTGTCTCGGCATGCAGGTGGCGGTGATCGAATACGCCCGCGACGTGGCGGGCCTCGAAGGCGCCCATAGCACGGAATTCCGCCAGGACTGCGCCCATCCTGTCATCGCCATGATCACCGAGTGGACCACTGCCGAAGGCACCGTGGAGAAGCGCACCGCCGGTTCCGATCTGGGCGGCACCATGCGCCTCGGCGGCCAGCAGTGCCGCCTCGTGACGGGCTCGCGTGTGCGGGACATCTATGGCAAGGATGTGATCGTGGAGCGCCACCGCCATCGTTACGAATTCAACAATGGTTACCGTCAGAAACTGATCGATGCCGGTCTGCGCGTGACGGGTACCTCGCTGGACGAGAACCTCGTGGAGGTCATCGAACTGGCCGACCACCCCTGGTTCGTGGCCTGCCAGTTCCATCCGGAGTTCACCTCCACGCCACGCGACGGCCACCCGCTGTTCACCGGCTTCGTAAAGGCCGCCCGCGAACAGAAGGAGCGCCAGGGCCGATGAAGCTCTGCGGTCACGAGGTCGGCCTCGACCAGCCGTTGTTTCTCATTGCCGGGCCCTGCGTCATCGAGAGCGAGGGCCTGGTGCTGGACACCGCCGGGCAACTGAAGGAGATCACCTCCGCGCTCGGCATGCCGTTCATCTTCAAGGCCTCGTTCGACAAGGCCAACCGCACCTCCTTGCGGAGCTATCGCGGCCCCGGCATGGACGAGGGTCTGCGCATCCTCGACAAGGTACGCGACACCTTCCAGGTGCCGGTGCTCACCGACGTGCACGAGGACACGCCGCTGGGCGAGGTGGCCGCCGTGGTGGACGTGCTGCAGACGCCCGCGTTCCTCTGCCGCCAGACGAATTTCATCCAGGCCGTGGCGCGCCAGGGCAAGCCGGTGAACATCAAGAAGGGCCAGTTCCTGGCACCCTGGGACATGCGCAACGTGGTGGAGAAGGCCCGCGAGGCGGGCAACGACCGCATCATGGTCTGCGAACGTGGCGTGTCCTTCGGCTACAACACCCTGGTTTCGGACATGCGGGGCCTGGCCGTCATGCGCGACACCGGCTGCCCGGTGGTCTACGACGCCACCCATTCCGTGCAGCAGCCGGGCGGGCAGGGCGCCAGCTCCGGCGGCCAGCGTGAATTCGTGCCCGTGCTGGCGCGGGCGGCGGTGGCCAGCGGCATCGCCGGGTTGTTCATGGAGACCCATCCCCGGCCTGAACAGGCCCTCAGCGACGGGCCCAATTCCTGGCCCCTGTCGCGCATGAAGGAACTCCTGGAAACCCTGCGTGAGATCGACCAGGCGGTGAAGGCACGGGGTTTCATCGAAGCTACACTTTGACCGGATCGCGCCGGGAAGGGGCGTGATACGGAAACCGGGCGCAAGCCCATCGGGAACATCCAAAAGCAATAAGCAGGACTACGGAGTTTTCATGTCTCAGAACAAGACCCAGATTGTTGACGTCCGCGCCCGGGAAATCATCGACTCCCGCGGCAATCCCACCGTCGAGGCCGACGTCATCCTGGCCGGCGGGGCCATTGGCCGCGCCGCCGTGCCCTCCGGTGCCTCTACGGGTTCCCGCGAGGCCATCGAACTGCGCGACGGTGACAAGAGCCGGTTCCTCGGAAAAGGCGTGCTGAAGGCGGTGGACAACGTCAACCGCGCCATCCGCGAGGCCCTGGTCGGCAAGGATGCGCGCGAGCAGGCCGAGCTCGATCGCATCATGATCGAACTGGACGGCACGCCCAACAAGGCGAACCTGGGCGCCAATGCCATCCTGGCCGTGTCCCTGGCCGCGGCCAAGGCCTGCGCCGCCGCGCTGGACCTGCCGCTGTACCGTTACCTGAACCAGACCGACAAGACCTTCACCATGCCGGTGCCGATGATGAACATCATCAACGGCGGCGCGCATGCGGACAACAGCGTCGATCTGCAGGAATTCATGATCATGCCGGTGGGTGCACCGAGCATGTCGGAGGCCCTGCGCCAGGGCGCGGAGATCTTCCATACCCTCAAGAAGGTGCTGCACGACAAGGGCATGGCCACCGCCGTGGGCGATGAGGGCGGCTTCGCCCCCAACCTGTCGTCCAACGAGTCGGCCCTGGAAGTCATCCTCGAGGCCATCGCCAAGGCCGGCTACAAGGCCGGCGAGGACGTGATGATCGCCCTCGATGCCGCCAGCTCGGAGTTCTACAAGGACGGCCAGTACGTGCTTGGCTCCGAGAACAAGAGCCTGTCCTCCGCGGAATTCGCTGACTACCTGGCCGACTGGGTCGACCGTTACCCGATCATCTCCATCGAGGACGGCATGGCCGAGCAGGACTGGGACGGCTGGAAGCTGCTCACTGAAAAGGTCGGTGGGAAGATCCAGCTGGTGGGCGACGACCTGTTCGTCACCAACACCGCCATCTTCAAGGAAGGCATCGACAAGGGCATCGCCAACTCGATCCTCATCAAGGTCAACCAGATCGGCACCCTGACGGAAACCCTGGCCGCCATCCAGATGGCCAAGGATGCCGGTTACACCGCGGTGATTTCCCACCGCTCCGGCGAGACCGAGGACACCACCATCGCCGACCTGGCCGTGGCCACCGGCGCCGGCCAGATCAAGACCGGCTCCATGTCCCGTTCCGACCGTATCGCCAAGTACAACCGCCTGCTGCGCATCGAAGAGGCGCTGGGCGACAAGGCCGTGTATCCGGGCCGCTCGGCTTTCTACAACCTCAAGGGTTAGAAGAGCCAAACCGCGGAGGCACGGAGACCACGGAGAAGAGAAGGGGTGAGAAAGCGGATCCAATGCGGGCATGTCTTGTCCCGCCACATGGCGGGAAGTCTAGGCACCTGCTTCCGGCATGCGCACCCTTTCACGTTTCACTCCGTGTCCTTCGTGGCCGCCGTGGTTAATCGCTCTTGACGACGGGCAGCTGGATGAAGGCACTGCTTGCATTGCTGCTCGTGGTTTTCATCCTGCTCCAGTACCGCTTGTGGCTGGGCGACGGCAGCGCTATCAAGGTCTGGCAGTTGAAGCAGGCCATTGTCCGCCAGCAGCAGGAGAATCATCAGCTCAGCGAGCGCAACCGGGCGCTTGAAGCCGAGGTGCGTGACCTCAAGGAAGGCGTAGCGGCCATTGAGGAACGCGCCCGCATGGAACTCGGCATGATCAGGGACGGCGAGACCTTCTATCAGGTGGTGGAGGAGTAGCTTGTCCATGTCCAATCCCCGTTGTTTTGCTGTGGTGCCCGCAGCCGGTTCCGGCCGCCGTATGGGTGCGGGACTCCCCAAGCAGTACCTGACCCTGGCCGGTCGTACCGTCATCGAGCACACGTTGGTGCGCATTGCCACGCACCCACGCATTGCCAATACCGTGGTCGCAGTCAGCCCGGGTGATCGCTGGTGGCCCGAGGTTGCCGCGCGTCTCCCGGATGTGCCGCTTGAGGTGGCAGAGGGCGGTGTGGAACGCTGTCATTCCGTACTCAACGCCCTCGATCGCCTGGCCGCATCCGCCCGTGAAGAGGATTGGGTACTGGTGCACGATGCGGCGCGGCCATGCCTTCGAGCCGCGGACATCGAGCGCCTGGTCACCACGTTGATGGAGCACCCGGTGGGTGGCCTGCTGGGGCTGCCCGTGAGCGATACGGTCAAGCGTGCCGACCCCCGCGACGAGATCCTGGAGACGGTCAACCGTGAAGGACTTTGGCGCGCCCTCACTCCGCAGATGTTCCGCTTTGGCCCCCTGCGTGAGGCCCTGCGTACCGCGCTGCTCGCAGACCGGCTGGTCACTGATGAGGCGGCGGCCATGGAGCTGGCCGGACACTGGCCGCGCATGGTGGAAGGGCAGGCAGACAACATCAAGATCACCCGTCCGGGGGATCTGGCCCTGGCCGAGCTCTATCTGCAATTGCAGGCGCGGGAATAACAGAAACTCAACAGAAGCAGTGGGGGCAGAGGACGCAATGGGCCTGTCGCACGTCTTCGCGCAGAACCTTGGTGGTGACGAAACACAATGACGAGTCTGCGCATTGGGCATGGCTTTGATGTACATCGCTTCGGCGAGGGGGATCACGTGGTGATCGGCGGTGTGCGGATTCCGCACGACCAGGGCATGGTGGCGCATTCCGATGGCGACGTGCTGGTCCACGCGCTGTGCGACGCACTGCTCGGGGCCGCCGCGTTGGGCGATATCGGCAAGCACTTTCCCGACACCAGCATGGATTTCAAGGGTATCGACAGCCGCATCCTGCTGCGCCGCGTCATGGAGGTGTTGGCGGCCAAGGGTTATCAGGTGGTCAACGTGGACACCACCATCGTCGCCCAGGCGCCGCGCATGGCGGCCCACGTCGAAGCCATGGCGGCCAATCTGGCGGAGGATCTGCGTGTGGCTCCGGAGGCGGTGAACGTGAAGGCGACCACTACCGAACGCATGGGTTACACGGGGCGCGGTGAAGGCGTTGCCGCCTATGCCGTGGCCCTCATCGAGCGCACCTGATGGCGGATTTTTCCCTGGATTGGGCCTACGCCCATGGTGGCGCCGCCGCCCGCGGCATGCTGCGCGCCACGCCCGAGGACTTCGTGGTGGAGGAAGACCTCGGCTTCGCACCCGATGGCCAGGGCGAGCACGTCCTGGTCCAGGTGCAGAAGCGCGGCGCCAATACCGAGTGGGTAGCGCGCCAGCTGGCGCGGTTTGCAGGCGTGCGCCCCATGGATGTGAGCTATGCGGGCCTGAAGGATCGCCACGCCCTCACCACCCAGTGGTTCAGCGTACATCTGCCCGGGCGCGCCGAGCCGGACTGGTCCGGCTTCGCCTGCGACGAATACCGCGTCCTGGCCGCCGGGCGGCACACGCGCAAGCTGCGTCGTGGCGCCCTTGCCGGGAACCGCTTCGTGATTCGGTTGCACGCACTGGCCGGTGACACGGGCGTACTCGCGGCGCGCCTGGCGCAGATCCGTGAGCGGGGTGTGCCCAATTATTTCGGCGAGCAGCGGTTTGGCCACGAGGGTGGCAATCTGGCGCGGGCGGCGGAACTGTTCGCAGGCCGGCGCCGCGAGCATGACCGCGCCAAGCGGGGTATGTATCTTTCGGCGGCGCGTTCCTACCTGTTCAACACCGTGCTGTCACACCGGGTGGTGCAGGGCACCTGGGACCAGGCCCTGGCCGGTGAATGCCTGGTGCTCGACGGTAGCGCCAGCTTCTTCCGCGCCGAGGCCATCGATGGAAAGCTGCAGCAAAGGCTGGTCCAGTGGGACATTCACCCCAGTGGCCCCTTGTGGGGCCGTGGCGCACCCCCGTGCGGCAGTGCACTGAACGCCATGGAGGCGGACCTGCTCGCACCTCATGAGGCCTTCCGCAAAGGTCTCGAACAGGCCGGCATGGAACAGGAGCGCCGTCCGTTGCGGCTCGCCGCACGTGACATGGCGTGGGAGCTGTCGGGAGATACCCTGACGGTGTCCTTTGTCCTGGATGCCGGCAGCTATGCCACCGCCGTACTGCGCGAGGCCGTGGATACCACCACGCAACCCTCTCCGTAGGAGCCCGCCTGCTCAGGGTTACAGGCGACGCAGCAATACATACACGGCGCCGGTCCCCCCATCGGCCGGGGGTGTGGACGCGAAGGCCAGCACCTCGTCGCGTTGACGCAGCCAGTGATTGACCTTCACCTTCAGTACCGGTTGCTTGAAGGCCGAGCCGTTACCCTTGCCGTGGATGATGCGCACGCAACGGGTGCCGCGCGCCCGGGCCGCGGCGAGGAACTCGACAATGGCAATGCGGGCCTCGGCAACGCGCATGCCGTGCAGGTCCAACTGGCCACCCACGCTGTAGGCGCCGCGGCGTAGCTTGCGCATCACCGAGTGCTGCAGGCCGGGGCGGGCGAACAGCAATTCCTCTCCCGTTTCACACTCGGCTTCCAGCGGTGGGTCATCCAGCAATTCGCGCATGACCGCCCGCTCGTCCTCGAGCCGGCGCACGGGGGAGGGCGGCGGGCGGGGCCCCGAGAGCGGGACGCGATCGTCCTGCAGCGGGCGGGCATCGGCCACCGCCGCACGGAACAACTCAGCCTCGTCCTCGGAAAATGCCATGTCTGCCTGCCCGGTGGGTGTGAGGTCAGTCTACCGCGGGTGTCGTAAACGCGGAACCGGCTGTGCCGTGGTGCCGGGGTTTTCGGGTATAGTTAACCGGTTGATCCCTCAGACCTTGCCCGTTCATGAAGATTCTTCTCAGCAACGACGACGGCTATCTCGCGCCGGGGCTTGCCTGTCTTGCGCGCCACCTAGGGAAGGTTGCAGATATCGTCGTGGTGGCGCCCGATCGTGACCGCAGCGGTGCCAGCAACTCACTGACCCTCGACAACCCCCTCCGAGCCCACGTGGGCGAGAACGGCTTCATGCGCGTCGAGGGTACACCGACGGACTGTGTCCATCTGGCAGTGACGGGCATGCTGGACCAGGAGCCGGATATGGTTATCTCCGGCATCAATGCCGGCGCCAACATGGGCGATGACGTGATCTATTCCGGGACCGTGGCCGCGGCCATGGAAGGGCGCTTTCTGGGCCTGCCGGCCATCGCCGTCTCGCTGGTGGGCAAGGAGTTTCGTTACTACGACACTGCGGCACAGGCCGTGGTGGTCCTGGTCGAGCACCTGCGCCGCCATCCCTTGCCCGCGGATACCATCCTGAACGTGAATGTGCCTGATATCCCCTGGGAGGAGATCCAGGGATTCGAGGCCACCCGCCTTGGTCACCGTCACAAATCGGAACCCGTCGTGCAGATGCGCGATCCCCGTGGACGGGTCATTTACTGGATCGGTCCCGCCGGTCCCGAGCAGGACGCAGGTCCCGGCACGGATTTCCATGCCGTGCGCCATGGCCGCGTGTCGATCTCACCCATCCAGGTGGACCTTACCCGTCACGGTGCGGTGCCTACGCTGGCCCATTGGCTCGGGGGGCTCGCCTCTTGAATACGGATGTGCGCCTGCGCGGTATTGGCATGACTTCGCAGCGTACCCGCGAGCGCCTGGCGTTGCGGTTGCGTGAGAAGGGTATCGTCAATGAGCGCGTCCTCGACGTGATGCGCCAGGTGCCGCGCCACCTGTTCGTGGACGAGGCCCTTGCCACCCGCGCCTATGAAGACATTTCCCTGCCCATCGGCAACGGCCAGACCATCTCGGCGCCGTTCACCGTGGCGCGCATGACCGAGATCGTCAGTCAGGTGCAGCCTTCCAGGGTGCTGGAGGTAGGTACCGGCTCGGGCTACCAGACCGCAGTCCTGGCCAACCTGGTACCGGAGGTATACAGCGTGGAACGCATTGGGCCCTTGCTGGACCGGGCTCGCCGCCTGCTTGCGGAGCTGAGGGTGCGCAATGTGCGCTTCAGACTGGCCGACGGCACCCTCGGCTGGGCCGAGCACGGACCTTTCGATGCCATACTTGCGGCCGCAGCACCGGCCGAGGTCCCCGGGGCACTGCTCAAGCAATTGGCCGATGGCGGTGTCCTGGTGATTCCGGTAGGCCAGGACCGCAAGCAGCGCCTCATTACGGTGCACCGCCGCGGCCAGGACTTCGTGCGCGCGGAACTGGACCCGGTGACCTTTGTTCCCATGCTCACAGGCACCCGCAGGTAGACCATGCGACTCTTTTCTACCCTTTATGACCGTGCCCTGGGCTGGGCCGCCCATCCCCATGCCCCGCGTTATCTGGCCGGACTGAGCTTCGCGGAATCGTCATTTTTTCCCATACCACCCGACGTGATGCTTGCGCCCATGGCCTTGGCACAACCGGCGCGCGCCTGGTACTACGCGGCACTCACCACCATTGCCTCCGTGTCGGGTGGTGTCGCGGGATACATCATTGGGTTTTACGCCATCGATTTGGTGGAGCCGCTGCTACGCCAGGTTGGCTATTGGGATTACTACCTCACTGCCCGCGACTGGTTCCAGCGCTGGGGCTTCTGGGCCGTGCTCATCGCCGGATTCTCACCTGTTCCCTACAAGGTATTCACCATCGCGGCAGGCGCCGTGGGCATGTTCATGCCGGTGTTCGTGCTGGCCTCGATCGTGGGGCGGGGCGGGCGGTTTTTCCTGGTATCGGCCCTCATGCGCTGGGGCGGTGATCGCATGCGGGAAGTGCTCCGCACCTACATGGATCGTGTCGGCTGGGCCATGGTCGTGCTGGCCGTGGTCCTGTACTTTGCCCTGAGTAATGGTACCTAGGCCCCGCCGGATCATTCTCCTGCTGCTCAGCGCGGCCTGGCTGGTGGGTTGTGGCGAGATGCGGCCCGCCGGCAGCGGTCATTACTACTTGCGCCATCAGGTGAAACCCGGGGACACCCTCTATTCCATCGCGTGGCGGTTCGGTTATGACTATCAGGAGGTGGCGGCCTGGAACCGAATCCCGCCGCCATACCGGATCTACGTCGGCCAGGAACTCCTGATTCTCGCCCCGGATCGCGCCAACGTGCCCGCCCCCCGAACCGCACCGGCGGCCTCACCTCCCACGCAGCAGGCATCCCGGCTGCCGCAAACGCCCAACCCCGTATCCGACACCGCGGCCAAACCGGTGCAGCCTGCAAAGCCCGTCCAGGCACGCACGCCTGCGCCCGTCCCGGCCGGACCCATTCGCTGGCTCTGGCCGACGGAGGGCAAAATAATCGCGCGCTTCGCCGCGGGCCAGGGTCGCAAGGGAATCGATGTGAGCGGGCGCGTTGGGCAACCCGTGCGGGCTGCCGCGGATGGTGAGGTGGTTTACAGCGGTAACGCCCTGATCGGCTACGGGAATTTGGTCATCGTCAAGCATGATGAGGTGTTTCTGAGCGCCTATGGCCATAACCGGCGGCTTTTGGTCAAAGAGGGAGACAAAATCAAAC
>JBAYQE010000014.1:0-38015 GCA_041677345.1 Thiohalomonadaceae bacterium | reverse complement strand
GTGAGCAGGAAACTCGCCCCCGGACCCGGCCTCTCCTCCAATTCCAGCTTGCCTCCGAAACCGCTCATGATGCGGTGCGACATGGGCAGCCCCAGTCCGGTGCCCTGCCCCTCGAACTTGGTGGAGTAGAACGGCTCGAAGATGCGGTCCCGGGCCTCCGCGGGCACGCCCGGGCCGTTGTCCTGCACGCGCACCTTGAGGCGGTCGTCCGCCACCCATGCTTCGACCCGGACGCGTTTGTCCGTCTGCCCTTCCATGGCGCTCATGGCGTTCAGGAGCAGATTGATGAACACCTGCTGCAGGCTGCTCAGGCTGCCCCAGGCCTTGGGAAGATCGTCCGGGATATCGCGCTCGATTTGCACGTTGGCCTTGCGCACGTCGGCGGCGAGCAGGTCCGTGGCGCGCGTCAGCGCCTCGCCCACGTCCACCGCCACCAGCACCTCGCCGGTGGGGCGGCCCAGCACCAGCAGGTTGCGCACGAAACCCGCCATGCGCTGCAATTCCCGGGTCGCGCCGTCGAGCGCCTTTTGCGCCTTGGGGTCGTCCAGCTTGCCGCGTGCGTAACTGACGTAGTTCATCACGCCCATAAGCGGATTGTTGAGTTCGTGCGCCACGCCGCTGGCCAGCGTGCCGATGGCGGCCAGCTTCTCCGCCTGGATCAGGACCCGCTCCGCGGCGGTGAGGTCATTGATGGCCTTCTCAAGCGCCTGGTTGGTTCGCGCCAGTTCCTCCGTGCGCTGGCGCAGGGCCAGTTCGCTGTGCCGCCGTTCCGTGATGTCCTCCAGGATGTGCAGGGAAAAGAGGTACCGGCCTTCGCTGTCACGCACGCCGAAGGCACGGGAGCGGAAGACATTGCCGCCCGCCTCGATCTCCTGCTCCTCGGTGCCCCGCTCGGGACAACCCGGCAGCGGTGAGTCGCGCCGCGGAAATGCCTCCCAGTAGGGCCGCCCCAGCACTTGGTCCTCGCCTGCGAGCAGGCGGTAGGCCTGGTTGGCGCCCGTGATGTTGCCTTCGCTGTCGTGCATGAATATGGCATCCCGGATGCCGTCGAAGGCCGCGCGCCACTCCTGCTCCGCGCGCGCCAGGCGCTGGCGATCGTCATCCAGATCCTCGAGCAGGTTGAGCACGGCGCGCCGGGTGTCGCCCAGTTCCCTTGCCCGCGCCTGGTCGAGGTCGCGACGGAGACGTTCCATTTCGGTGGACTGTTCCATGGCTAGCCCGGGATCTTCGGCCCCGCGAGCAGGGCCGACGCAATGGAGCGGATCTGGTCCGCCGTAAGGGGTTTGCTCGCGATGCCGAAGCGCAATCCCTCCCGCGCCGCCTGCGCCAACTGGTCGAGGTAATCGGGATGAAAGGCCGTGACGATGTACACCGGCACCTTGGGGCAGCAACGATACAGCTCGCGCAAGGTGGCGATGCCGTCCATCCCCGGCATGCGCAGATCGAGGAAGATCAATGCCGGCGGATTCCTCGTTGCCTTCTCCACGCCCTCGGCGCCGCTGGACGCCGTCTCGACCTCATAGCCCGCCTCGCTGAGGGCCAGCACGAAGGCATCGCGCACCGCCTCCTCGTCATCAATGGCCAGAATGCGCTTCGTCATGAACGCAGGTCCTCGTGGGCCGCTGCTGGTACGACCACGGAAATTGTAGTGCCGCCCTGCTCGGGCCTGTGGTAGCGCAGGTCGCCGCCCAGTTCCAGCATGAGGGTGCGGGAAATGGAAAGGCCGAGGCCGGTACCCCGCCCCGGCGGCTTGGTGGTAAAAAATGGATCGAAGATCTTGTCCTGGATCTCGGTAGGGATACCGGGGCCGCTGTCCGTGAAATCCACCCGCACGTCACTGCCATCAGGCTCCGCACGGATATGCACCCGCCGTGTGACACTGGACTCCAGGGCATCGCGCGCATTCATCAGCACGTTGACGAATACCTGCTGAAGTCGGCCCTCGTGGGCCATGACTCCGGGCAGCGTGGCAGCGAGGTCCACAACCACCTCAATCCCGCGCGCGCGAAGCTCCGGCGCCAGGAGCGACAACGCGGCCTCGATCACCCGCTCGAGCGCGACCGGTTGCACCGGCTCATTCACAGGCCGCGTGAAGGTGAGCATGTTCTTGAGCAAATCCCGCATGCGCTCCAGTTCATGTGTAGCCCGTTCCAGCATCTCCTTGGCCATGGGGTTTACCGCGACACGGCGTGCGTAATCCACATAATTCATCACGCCCATCATCGGATTGTTCAACTCATGGGCGATGCCAGCGGCCAGGGTGCCGAGGGCCGACAGCTTCTCGGCCTGGATGAATTGGCGTTGGCTGATGCGCAGCTCGTCCATGGCACGCTGCAGCTGCCGGTTTGCCTGACGCAGCTGATCCTCGACCCGCTTACGATCGGTGATGTCGCGCGACAGGGTGATCACGCTGCGTACCGGACCATCATTTTCCCGTTCCGGGATGATGCGCGTCTCGAACACCCGCGTACCGGTCTGCACAGGCACAAAGAACTCCAGTGTGGCCGGCTCACCGGTGTCGAACACGCGCGGCAGCACCTTGTTCCAGAGTGTGAGTGGCGCACCCGGCATGTCCACCTCCTCACCCCGTGCACTGATGTAGTCCTCGGGTAAACGTCCGGTGTGCCGTTCAGCGGCGTGGTTGGCGTAAAGTGGCCTCAGACTCCGATCCAGGCGCGTGATCATGTCCGGTACGCTTTCCGACAGGGTGCGGAATTCCTCTTCCTTGAGGCGTAAGGCCTCTTCCATGTGCCTGCGCTCAGTAACGTCTCGCGCAATGGCAAGTACCGTCCCCACCTTCTCTCCTTCCTGCTGCTCCGGCACCAGGCACCATTCGAAGGTACGGCATTTACCATGCAGGTCCACCAGGATGAATTCCCGGTACCCCCGCACCTGTCGCTCGAAGGCCTGTGTCAGCAGGGCATCCCATTGATCCTGCTGGTCTGGGGCCATACCAAGTTCGTGGCAGGTCTTGCCCAACAGATAACAACGGGGGCGACCGGTGACGGACTCGACCTGACGGTTGACGTAAATGACCCGGTGTTCCCGGTCCAGCCGCACGATGATGTCCGGGGAGTTTTCGGCGATGGCCTCGAACTCCTGCTCACGTTGGCGCAGGGACTGCTCGGCACGCTTGAGGGCAGTGACATCGTGCATGATGCCGACGCCCCCGATGATTGCGCCGCCAAGACCCTTGAGCGGCACGAAATCGACGTCGTAGTAATGGTCGAGTCCCTGGTGCGGGAATTTGACGTGGCAGCCCTGGAGGCTGGCATGTTCGCCCGCCAGCGCACGCGCGTAGAGCGCATCGAAACCGACCTGCCTGAGGAACGGAAACAAGTCCAGGCCGTGGCTCCCGATGACCTCCGCGGCGCTCTTGCCTGTGAGCAGTTCCGCAGCCCGGTTCCAAAGCGTGGAATGCCCAGTGTCATCGAAGGCGAATATCACGTCCGAAACGCCATCGAGGGTGGCCCGCATCAACTCCCTGTCAAACCTGACCGCAGGTTCTGCACACAGCCCTTCGCCGGCGGCGGGCGTAGATGCGGCCTGCGGCGCTTGAACCTCGCGCCCCACCACCAGATCCAGCCTCGCCACGCGTTGCTTTCCGTCAGTGAGGGGCATGGCAGCCACATGCAGCCCTCCCACCTGCCTACCCTCCGCGAGGCGTAGACGGAGGGAGAAACTGGCGCCAGTATCCAGCGCCTGTTCCAGCCGGTTCAACAGTTCCGGTCGATCCTCTGGGTGAAAGGCCGTGACAAAATTGTGATAGGTGGGTTCGACCTTGTGTTCGTACTCCAGGAGCTGATACAGGCCGTCCGACCAGCTCATGCGATCCCGGCCTGGTTCCCAGCTCAAGGCGCCAACGCCGAGCAACCGCTCCGCCACCGTGTACCAGGACGCGGGTAGCATACGCGTGCCACGACACACACGCGGGGGTGACAAGCCCCCTGCACGACCTTCAGTGCATTCCGGCGGTGGTTCATTTTCGTTGTGTTTGCCCATACGTGTGATTTTGGATCCACTATTGATCATATGTGGCGCGTATGGGGATGCCGCTCTCCCCCGGCAAAGCAAGGCTTGGACGATGGTGGCATCGTCAGTTTATTGCGCACTGGCCGGTACGCGACCGAAGGAGGAAGGAGCGGAAGGGGACCACCGAGCGTGAAACGGTACACTGGTAAATGAATCCCGACTTCTGGGAAGCATGAGGACAGACATGCAGCGGCACATCCTGGTGATCGATGATGAGCAGAGCGTGCGGGACGCCTTCGCACTCGCGCTCGAGTCCGAAGGCTATGAGGTGGATACCGCGGCCGATGGTGAGGAAGGGCTCAGGAAATTCAGCGTGAACCCGCCCGATCTGGTATTCCTCGATCTGCGTATGCCGGGCATGGGGGGCATCGAGACCCTGCGCCGGTTGAAAGGTCTCAGCCCAAACAGCCCGGTTTATATCGTCACCGCCTTCTATCAGGCCTATCTCGAACCGTTGCAGGCGCTGCAGGAAGAAGGCGTCACATTCCAGCTGGCAAAGAAACCACTCGGCGCACACGATATTCGCGAAATTACGCGCAGTGTCTTCGAGGGTCCCGAGGCCGTTTTCCATGAGTGACGTTGCAGCCAAGTCTTATCAACTCCTGCTCTTCGTGGCGGACCACGAGAACTATGCCAGGCAATCCATCACCGCGCTGAGCGAAGTACTGGATCGCCTGATTCCTGGCCAATACCGGATCGAGCTGGTCGACGTGCTGCGGGAACCCGAGCGAGCCGAAGCGGAAAATGTGTTCGCCACCCCCATGCTGGTACGCAGCCGCCCCTCGCCTACCGTGCGTATTCTGGGTGATTTGAGCGACCAAGAAAAAATCGTCGCACTGCTCGGTCTGGACAAAGCCACCGATCCATGAGGCACCCGGGGAGACACGACAGCGCACGATTTGTACATAGCCACGAGGTTCGTGTTCATGGATATGCCGCCTCGCAGCGCTGATGATCAGTCGCTGGAACGGAAGACTGCCCTTGAACAGCTCATCGCCTCCTGTGCCGCCCTGCTGGTGGATCTGGATGAAGAAAACGCCCAGGCAAAGCTCTCTCCGATCCTGCGCCTCACCGGTGAATTCCTGCACGCGGAGCGCAGTCACCTGTTCCTGAGGAGTGTGGACGACGACCTGTTGCAGCGCACGCAGGCGTGGCATATACCGGACCTTGGTGACGGCAGCCGCCACCTGTACCCGGCGGCATATCCCTGGTTGTTCGCGCAACTGTCCAGCGGCGCGCTTGTACTGTCCGACGCCGCCGAGATCCCAGTGGATGCCGTGGCGGAACGCCGCTTGTTCGAGGCCCAACACATCAAGGCGGCCCTCGCGGCCGCGGTGACCTGGGGCGGGCGCTTCCAGGGTTTCGTCGGCGTGGAAACCGTCGGCGAGGCACGCCGCTGGACCGACCAGGACGTGCGCGTCCTAAAGGTCATTGCACACCTGCTTTCCAGCGCCCTGGGCGGGTTGCGCGATCGTGTGGCGTTGCGGCACAGCAAGGCCTTGCAGGAAACCACCGAAGCGTTGTCCCACGTGGGCAGTTGGGAATGGGATCTGACCAGCGACAGACTCAAATGGTCTGCCGAGATCTATCAGATCCTGGGCGAGACACCGGAACAGTTCAAGCCCACTCCTGAGCTCATGCTGTCACGGGTGCACCCCGACGACCGCACGATTTTCGAGGCTACCGTACAGGAAGCAGTGGCGCAGGCACGGCCCATGGATGTGACCGTGCGCCTGTTGCGGTCGGACGATACCGCCCGCAGTACCCGCATCCAGGCGCACCCGATCATCCATGCCGGTGGGCGTGTGGAGCGCTTCATCGGCACCGCCCAGGATGTCACCGAGTTGCTGCGTGTGCAGGAAACCATGCAGCGCACCCATCGCGCATTGCAGACCATCAGCGCTTGTAATACAGCCATCGTGCGCGCCACCAGTGAGCAGGAACTACGTGACCGGGTCTGCCGCATCCTGGTGGAACGCGGCGGTTATCGCCTTGCCTGGGTCGCCCTCGAACACGGTGACGGTCACACGTCGAACCTGCCGGACGCCTGGTTCGGCGATGTCGATGAGGCCTTTTTTCGCGAGTTGCTGAGCCCCAAACCCGGCATGCCGGAATGCGTCACGGCACCGACGCAGGCGGAGCCAACCGTCATCCGCGATGTGGCGGCCTCGGACCTGCCCGGCAAGCAAACCTGGGTCCAGCGCGGCCTGCTGGCATGCATCAGTCTGCCGCTCAAGGACAACGGCAGGAACCTGGGCGTGCTGGTGCTCCATTCCGACGAGGCCGCGGTGTTCGACACGGAGGAGATCGCCCACCTCAAGGAGCTGGCAGCCGATCTGGCCTATGGCCTTTGTGCCCTGCGCTCGCGGCGTGAGCGCGATGAGGCGCGTAACTACCTGGAAGCCAGCGAACAAAGCCTACGCGCGGTACTGGAGCGCGATACCGACGGCGTGCTGGTGACGGATCGCTCTGCGCGCATCCTGTTTGCCAACCCCGCGGCGCAAGCCATGCTGGGGCGACCCTTCGAGTGCCTGCTCGGCCACACATTTGCGTTTCCTGTTGTAGGCGGTGAAAAGGCTGAAATCACCTTGTTGAGACTGGATGGTTCCTTCGTTATCGCGGAGATGCGGGCCGCGGAAACCGAGTGGTACAAAATACCTGCAGTGGTGATCGCCATGCACGACGTCACTGACGAGCGGCGTGCCGAGGAGCAGTCGCGCATCTGGGCCACGGTATTGGAACGCAGTGGCGAGCTCATTTTCGTGACCGACGCCCAACGCCGCATCATTGCGGTGAACCGTGCCTTCGAGACCTTAACCGGTTATACCAGCGAGGAGGCCGTAGGACGTGATCCACGCTTTCTGGCGTCGGGTCTGGAAGACAAGACCTTCTATGCCGAACTGTGGCACGCGGTAAACACTACAGGACACTGGCAGGGCGAAATCCGCGACCGCCGCAAGAGCGGTGAAATCCTCCCACTCTGGCTCGCCATCACTGCGGCGGGGGATCCTCACGGCACCATCGAACACTACATCGCCATCGGCTCGGACGTAAGCGAGCGCAAGGCGGCCGAGGAACGCATCCACTTTCTCGCCTATCACGATGCACTCACCGGCCTTCCCAACCGGGTGCTGTTCAAGGACAGGCTCCGCCTGAGTACGGCCCACGCCCAGCGTACCGGTACCCGTGCGTCAGTGCTGTTCCTGGACATCGACAGGTTCAAGAACATCAATGACTCCCTGGGACACGAAGCCGGTGACGAACTGCTCAAGATCGTCGCTGAGCGACTCACCCATTGCGTGCGCCGGGAAGACACGGTTTCACGTCAAGGTGGCGATGAATTCCTGCTGCTGCTCTGCCAGATTGGTACACCGAATGACGTTGCCCAGGTGGCATTGAAGATTCTGGACGAGCTGGCGAAACCCTGTGTCATCGCCGACACCGAGGTGCAGGTAACAGCCAGCATCGGCATCGCCATGTTCCCTGAAGATGGGCTCGAACCCGAAATCCTGGTGCGCAACGCGGATACGGCCATGTATTACGCGAAGGAACGTGGGCGCAACAATTTCCAGTTTTTCGTCACCGATCTCAACCGCCGTGTATCCGAGCGGCTTGGCCTCGAGAACGCCTTGCGGCGCGCCATCGACTTGGCAGAGTTCGAACTCCACTATCAACCGCAGGTCAATGTGCGTACCGGGCGGGTCGAGGGCGTTGAGGCACTGCTGCGTTGGCGCCGCGACGACAGACTCGTGCCACCGGCGGAATTCGTCGGCGTGGCCGAGGAAAGTGGACTGATCGTCCCCATCGGTGAGTGGGTGGTGCGTGAAGCCTGCCGCCAGGGCACGGCGTGGCTCCATGCCGGTATGCCACCCACGCGCATCGCCATCAACCTCTCTGCCGTACAGTTCAACCAACGCGACGCCTTCGAGCGTTTGCGCGACATCATCTCCCAGGCCTGTGTGAAGCCGAGCAATGTCGAAGTGGAACTGACCGAAAACACCTTCATGCAGGAGGCTGAAAACAACCTGCTCACACTCAATGCACTCAAGGAAACCGGTGTGGGCCTGGCCATCGACGACTTCGGGACGGGCTATTCCAACCTCAATTACCTGCGCCGCTTCCCGGTCGATCGCATCAAGGTGGACCAGACCTTCGTCCGCGATCTCCCCAGCGACCCCATCGATCGCGCCGTCATCGAGGCCATCATTGCACTGGCCAAGAGCCTGAACGTGGACGTGGTGGCGGAGGGGGTAGAAACGGAAGAGGAACGCAAATTGCTGGAAGAACGGGACTGCGAAGTGTTCCAGGGCTACATCTTCAGCCCACCCCTCCCGGCCCACGAAATGACCGAATGGTGGCGCCAGCGACTCTGAAAGGAGAAAAGCCTAACCACGGGGGACACGGGAATGCATGTTGCCGTGTATAGCGGCCTCGGGCCGCTATGACCCTGCTCAGACGGCGCATCGCGGCCTGAGGCCGTTCCCACGGGCAGGAATGGCCATTGATGGATTCCCCCCCGTGTTCCCCGTGGTTAATGCTTTTTGCCTTTGTACGTCAATTCGGCACCACATGCACCGTGGCAAAGCCGCCGCCCGCGGTGCGGAAGTTGGCTCGGGAATGAAAGCGATGCTCATCAATGCATGGTTGTCGTTCAGCCACAACAGCCGGCACCGGGTCGCTTGGGCATCTCGGCAAGCTTGCGGAGATCGGCGGCGAACGGTAGATGCGCGGACAGACCCGCCGTGGCGGTGGCCAGCACCTCGCGTGCCCAGTCCGGGAGCTCCGGGTGGATACGGTAGTAAACCCACTGACCTTCACGTCGGTCCACCACCAGCCGACCGTCCCGCAACAGGCCCAGATGACGGGAGATCTTGGGCTGGATCTCAGCCAGTGCATGGGTCAGCTCGCAGACGCAAAGTTCCCCCTCGCGTTGCAGCAGTACCAGACAGCGCAAGCGGGTGGGATCGGCAAGCAGGCGGAAGAAGTTGTCAGCAAGATGCGTCACAGGTGAAATATATGCCTCAAGACATATGCTCTCAAGCGAATATTTCAGATCGAACACGAGATAACCGCGCGGGATGGTAGACATCTCGCGCGTGGAATGCTCTGATAACAGCGCTGCACCGCCCCGATTAGACCCTGTAAACCTTCGCAACAACAACGGGTTGGGTGTGTAACTTAAACCTGGATGAGGGAGTTCTTTTAAAGTGGATTCGAGCTTTAGCGGCGCGGATGAATTTCCGCTCGAGCCGGGCCTGATCTACCTGAACCATGCTGCGGTGGCGCCTTGGCCCCGGCGCGCCCGTGATGCCGTGCAGCGCTTCGCCGAGGAAAACTGTCGCTATGGCGCACGTGACTACCCGCGCTGGATCGGCAGCGAGGCGCGCCTGCGCGAGCAACTGCGTACCCTCATCGGCGCGCGCTCCAGCGATGATATCGCCCTGGTCAAAAACACCTCCGAAGGCCTCTCATTCGTGGCCCAAGGCCTGCCCTGGCGACCCGGCGACAACGTGATCACCACCAGCCAGGAGTTCCCTTCCAATCGTATCGTCTGGGAGTCGCTGCAGGGTCAGGGCGTGGAAGTCCGGGTGGCGGACATCGCCGGGCCCGATCCGGAGGCGACCCTGCTGGCCCTCGCCGACAGCGGCACCCGGTTGCTGGCGGTAAGTGCAGTGCAGTACGCGAGCGGCCTGCGCATGGACCTGGAACGCCTAGGGCGGGAGTGTCGCCGGCGCGGGATACTTTTCGTGGTCGACGCCATTCAAAGCCTGGGGGTGGCGACCATGGACGTGGAGGCCTTCTGCATCGACTTTCTGGCTGCCGACGGTCACAAGTGGATGTGCGGGCCCGAGGGCATCGGGGTGTTCTGGTGTCGGCCGCAACTCCGCGAGCGCCTGCGGTTGTTCGAATACGGCTGGCATATGGTGGAGGACATGGGCGACTACGAACGCCGGGACTGGGTGCCTGCCAGCAGTGCCCGCCGCTTCGAATGCGGCAGCCCGAACATGGTGGGTATCCACGGGCTGCAGGCCAGCCTTTCCCTATTGCTGGAGGTGGGTATCCCGCGTATCGAGGCCGAAGTGGCGGAACGCGTGAACGCCATCGCAGAACGCTGCAGGCGTGAGGGCTGGTTACTGCTCAGCCCCGCCGAACCGGAACGGCGCGCGGGCATCCTCACCCTGCGCCATCCACGGGTCCCGGCCACAGTATTGTTCGAACAACTACGTGCCCAAGGGGTGGTATGTGCCTTACGCGGCGGTGGGGTGCGGCTGTCCCCCCACTTCTACACGCCGTACGACGCCATCACGAAAGCCTTGAACACAATCGCGAATTCCGGTCGCGGCGTTTGAGCGGCATGCACCGGCGGTGATAGCATTTCGGCTGCCCTTGCACTCCCCTCTCCCGTCCCGAGCATGGCCGAAGAAAAGAAACAGGTCAGTATCCAGGTCCTGCGCCAACTCGTCCCCGTGAGCCAGCTCACCCAGGACAACCTGCGCGACCTGGCAGCCAAGACCCATGTCGAGACGCTCCCAGCCGGCAAACCGCTGTTCAAGTCGGGCGACAATGACAACCACTCGTTTTATGTGGTTTCCGGGGAGATCGGCCTGCTCAACGGCGGTGCCGAGAGGATCATTGCCGGCGGCACGTCCGCGGCGCGATTTCCGCTGGACCATCACCGTCCGCGCCAGGCCACGGCCATCGCGCGCACCGAAGTGCAATTCGTCCGCATCGACAATGACCTGTTGGACATTCTACTCACCTGGGACCAGAACGCCGGCTACATGGTCACCGAGATCGCGGCGGAGGAAAGCGACGCCAGCGACACGGACTGGATGACCAATATCCTGCGCTCGAACCTGTTCCACAAGATCCCGCCGACCAACATCCAGGCCATCTTCATGCGCATGCAGGCGGTACCGGTCAAGGCCGGTGAGGTGATCATCCGGCAGGGCGACGAAGGGGACTACTACTACTACATCAGCAAGGGCCGCTGTCTGGTCACGCGCGATTCGGCCAAGAGCGACAAGGTGATCAAGCTGGCGGAACTGGATGCGGGCGCCAGTTTCGGCGAAGAAGCCCTCATTTCAGGCGCCCGGCGCAATGCCAACGTCACCATGCTGACCGACGGTATGCTCATGCGCCTGGGCAAGGCAGATTTCGAGGCACTGCTCAAGGCCCCCATTCTTTCCAGCATCAACTACGAGCAGGCGCGGGACCTGGTCAACGGAGGGGCCGTGTGGCTGGACGTGCGCCTGGAGAACGAGCACAAGAATTACGCCATTCCCGGCAGCCTGCACGTCCCTTTCTACCTGCTGCGCATCAGGGTAGCGGGACTCGACAAGCACCGCAAATACGTCGTTTATTGCGACACCGGCCGGCGCAGTTCCTCGGCCGCCTACCTCCTCTCCGAACGCGGCTTCGATGCCTACGTCCTCAAGGGCGGCCTAATGGCGCTCAGGCAGGAACACACAACCTGAGGGGAAGACACAGCATGCCGTAGGTCACGTTGGTGCGTAGCGCCTACGTGACAAACGCGGTTCGAAGTGTCACGTAGCTTCGCAACGTGACCTACGGCAAGGCCTTTGGGGGGCCGTTCCTTTCAACCCCGCCTCGCAGCCGAAAACAGCCGGAAGAAATTCTCGGTGGTCTGTTCGGCCAGGGCCTCGTAGGGCAACCCGCGCAGTTCGGCGATGTGTTCGGCGACATGACGCACATAGCCCGGCACATTGCCCTTGCCACGATGAGGCACCGGGGCGAGATAGGGCGAATCGGTTTCCACCAGCAGCCGATCGAGCGGCACACGCCTGGCCACCTCACGCAAGGCGTCAGCGGAACGGAAGGTGACAATCCCCGAGAAGGAGATGTAGAAGCCCAGGTCCAGGGCACGCTCCGCCGTATCCCAGTCGTCCACGAAGCAGTGCATCACCCCGCCCACCTCAGCGGCGCCCGTTTCGGCCAGTACCTTCAGGGTGTCTTCCCTGGCATCACGGGAATGCACGATGAGCGGCTTCCCGACCTTGTGCGCAGCCCTGATATGCCGGCGGAAGCGTTCCCGCTGCCATTCCAGATCGCCCTCGCTGCGGAAATAGTCCAATCCCGTTTCGCCGATGGCGACGATACGCGGGTGGGAGGCGAGTTCGGCAAGTGTCTCCTCACCCGGCTCCTCGATGCCCTGCTCGTTCGGGTGCACGCCGACGCTCGCGAATACGTTGGCATGGCTCTCGGCCAGTTGCAGCACCGTCGGCGCATTGTCCAGGTCGATGGACACACACAGGAACCAGCCCACCCCCTGCTCACGCGCATGGTCCAGCACACCCTCGAGCATGCCGCCGAAGGGGGTGAGTTCAAGGCGATCGAGGTGGCAATGGCTGTCTACGAGCAAGGCAGTCATGGATAGGAGGCAGCGCGCTGTGGGTTACATGGTGTGGGTCTGGCGGTCGGACTTGAGCGCCCCGGCCAGGTAAGTCTCGATCTTGTTGCGGGCGGCGCCGCCGTCCTGATCGGAGAACTGTACGCCGATGCCCGCCGCACGGTTTCCCTGGGCACCCTTGGGCGTGACCCAGACGATCTTGCCGGCCACCGGCAGCTTTTCGTTCTCGTCCATGAGCGTGAGCAGCATGAATACCTCATCCCCCAATTCATAGGGCTTGCTGGTGGGAATGAACAGGCCGCCATTGCGGATGAACGGCATGTACGCTGCGTACAGCGCACTCTTGTCCTTGATGGTCAGGGACAAAATGCCCTGGCGTCCAACCATGCCCGCTTGCATCGGTTCACCTCGTTCGCGCCACGCTCCGGCGCGCATACAGCGCTGCCCAGTGGACGAGAATTTCTTCCAAGAGAATCTGTGGGTTGGTATTGCCGCGCAGCAGCCGCGGCGCTTCCTGCAGCCGATCCAATACCCGGTACAGTCCCGCCAAGTCTACCGGCTCGCCCAAGGCCTGCAAACGGCGCAATTCACTCCCGCGCAGGCTGGATGACCCGGTACCCGCGGCCTTCAGGCGAATGAGTTCCGAAACTGTGACGTAGGCCCAGTACACGGCCGCTTCCACATCACCGCTCCAACCGCCCGCAACACCTGATGCCAGCGCCCCCTGGGCGGCCGCTTCCAAGCCGTCGAGCACGGCCGCCCGTATGCCCGCACCGCCACCGGTGACCAATTGCACCGCAGCCAGCGGCGCGTGGTTGGCGAGCCTCAGCGCCTGCTCCGCGTCCGTGTCCGCCGGCAACTGCGCCGTAAGCCAGGACAGCGTATCGGCATCGGCGGCCGCAGGGGGGAGTTGGACGAGCTGGCAGCGGCTACGGATGGTGGGCAGCAACGCCGCGGGCCGATCGCTCACCAGGATGAGCAGTGTGCCGGCGGCGGGCTCTTCCAGGGTTTTCAGCAGGGCGTTGGCGGAACTCTCGTTCATGCGTTCGGCCGGGGCCACCACGATAACCTTGTGGCGGGCGTACTGGGGCTTGAGTTCCTGGAAAGCGATGGCCTCACGGACCTGCTGGACTGTGAGGTCCTTCTTGGCTTCCAGCAGATACACACGCAGCAGATCGGGATGATTGCCCATCTGGAACAGGTGACAGCCGCGGCAGCGCCCGCAAGCACCTTGCGTGTGTCCACTCTCGCACAACAGGCGTGCGGCAAAGGCCTCGGCCAGGTGCCGCTTGCCCAGCCCTGCCGGTCCGGCCAGCAGCAGTGCGTGGGGCAGCCGGTCATCGTCGACGCGGCGCAGCAGCCCCTGCCACACCCCGAGCTGCCATGGATAGGGCTGGGGCAGATCAGTCATGGTGCAGGATTTCGTCGATGACACGGTCGAGTTGCGCCATCACCTCGGGCAGCGAACCGCTTGCATCAATGACCCGATAACGCCCCGGCCAGCGCTGTGCGCGTGCAAGATAGACCTCGCGCACACGCTCGAAGAACTCCGTTTGCTCACGCTCGAAGCGGTCGGGCGCCGAACGCTCCCCGGCACGCGCCAGACCGGTCGCGACGGGCAGGTCGAGAATGA
Source organism: Thiohalomonadaceae bacterium (assembly GCA_041677345.1). Classification (GTDB taxonomy): domain Bacteria; phylum Pseudomonadota; class Gammaproteobacteria; order Thiohalomonadales; family Thiohalomonadaceae; genus JALOAT01. The sequence continues at coordinate 23,979 of JBAYQE010000014.1, read as the reverse complement.
GGGTGAAGTCGGGCTGCAACCCACCTTGCACGAAGTCCTCCAGCGCGGCGATACGCGCCTCGGGCATGCCGCGCCCTCCGCCCTGGTAGGCGTAGCTGGCGTCGGTGAAGCGATCGGAAATCACCCAGGTGCCTGCCGCCAGGGCGGGCAGGATCACCTGCTGCAGATGCTGCGCGCGGGCCGCGAACATGAGCAGCAGTTCCGTATCCGGGTGCATGCCGTCATTGCGATGGTCCAGCAATAGCTCACGGATCTGTTCGCCGATGGGTGTGCCGCCCGGCTCACGTGTCACCAGCACGGGCTTGCCGGCCGTTTCCAGCCGTGCCCTCAGGTGAGCGAGATTGGTGCTTTTGCCACTGCCTTCGAGGCCTTCGAGGGTGATGAATCGTCCGCGCATGCAGGAATTCCCGATCAAAAACGCGGCTATGGTAACACCCGCGCAGGTGTGCTTCAGGCGGGCATACCACCTTCCTCGTCCACCTCGGGCTTCCTGCCCTCCAGCAGGTTATGGAACGCACGCCGGAGCGTCTTCACGGCACCGGGGGCCTCCACCTCCATAACGTGCTCGATGACCCATTTGTTCTCCTGCCCACCCATGAGCTGGTCCACACAGGTGCCCAGATAGCGCAGGAACGGATAGCTGGGCTCGCCGCCGGCGAAGCCGAACTCGGCATAGGCCTCAGCCCGCTCGTTGAGGCGCTCGACAAAAGGTCCGCTGTAATCACCCGGGCCTGCTTCGTCGGTCATGTTGTCGGCCAGCGTACCGGCGAGCCGCCGCGCCAACTCGGTCACGAAACGCACGCGGTCTTCCTCTTCCAGTTCCTCGTAGGCGAGGCGATCGGCCACCTGAATGAGGAAGATGAGGATCTCGCCGATGACCGCCAGTTGCTGCACGTTCGAGCGGTAGTTGAAACCGGCGTTGTACATCTTTGTCACCGTGCCCTTGGCGATGCGCCAGGCGATGAAGGCGAGCGCGCCCGCGATTTCCTCGATGGAGGCGGATTTGTCCTTCTTGTACCAACGGCTGCGTACGCGCATGCATTTATCTCCGGGAGGTTTGGCAGCGCCTTCCCTCCATGCTAGGTTTGGAACATCCAAGGATTTTACTAGGCAACCCTGCGCCGGCCAAGCGTCCCCGATCCCGAGGCCATCCATGACGCCCGATTTTCCCCAGCTACGCGCGAGCGTACAGCACAATTGCCACATCTCCGACGCCCTTTTCGCGCGCGATTATTCCCTTTGCATCTACCTGCTCAAGATGCGCGAGTACTTCCGTTGGGAGCGCGGCATCGGCTTTGGCGAATCCCTGCCCGACAAGGAACTGGGCCAATGGCTGGTCGAGCGCGAGCACCTTTGGCACGAACTGGAGGACGCGGAATTTGCGCGGGTGCCATTCGCGGGCCGTGAACTGGATCCCTTCGCGTCGGACGAGCTGAATGCCCTGCTCACGCCGGAGGGCCTGGTATACAGCGGTGGCTATGGCAGTTCAGCAAAACCCCACTTCTTCCTGGCTGATCTGCAACGGGCCGAGGTGCTGGATGGATTGCGCGTATTCGTCGCCGGACGTGAATATGCACGCGACATCACCGCGCCGCCCGCCATGAGCATCGGCGGAACCGTGTTCGTGCGGCGCGAATCCCTGCAGCGTACCCTCTGGGAACGCCTGGAGGAATGGCGCTGGCACAAGCGCGACAATGCCATGGGACGGGCAGTGGGGCATTATGATTTCGAAGGTGATTTCAGCACTGCGCTCAATGCCATGACGGAGCGTGAAATCGACACGGTAATCCTGCACGAGAGTGGTGAAGTGGAAGCCGGGCGGCGACTCGGTCCGGGATGGGAACAACTGCTTGCCGGCGTGTTCCGTACGCGCATGGAATACACCGCGCGCGCCGTGCGCGACCATCTTGCCGACTGCCTGGTGACGCTGCCTACGCTGCTCGCACGGAACACGGCGCCGTCGATCCATTTCTTCTTTGCGAACCTCACAGGGATGCGGCGTGCCCTGTTCCCTTCACTGGTCCGCGCCTATGAGGCTTGGCACGGCGGTGACGGGAACGCCCTGCCCCGTGCCGTGGCCGATGGCAGGGACCATTGGGAGGCTGTCGCCCAGCGCTTCCTGTCGGCCTTCGGGCGTGACGGTCAGAAAGCCCTCGAAGTGGAAGCCCGTACGATCGAGCTTTGATGAAGTGGGAACTACGGAGGCCACGGAGAAGAAGGGATCACGTTTTTATTTGACTTCTGTTTCGGCGATTGAGCGTTGGACCGCGGAATGTCACGTAGGCGCTGCGCGCCAACGTGACCTACGAACATATTCACGTTCATTGGCGGACTTTCCTCCGTGGCCTCCGCGGGTCCTGGTTTCTTCCTGCGATCCAAAAGAAAACGCCCGCAGGAGCGGGCGTTTTCTTGAACCGGGAGCGGGACGATCAATAACCGCCCTTGCGCTTGGTCTCCGGCAGGCCGGCGATCTTGCTCGCCTGCTTGGCCGGACCACGGGGGAAGCATTCGTACAGGGTCTTGGCGTCGATGCTCGCATCGTTCCAGAACTCCTTGAAGTGCTTCACCATATTGCGCTCATTGGGCTGGTTACCACCGTTATTGAAGTACTCGTCGCGCAGGTATTCGATGATGTCCCAGGCACGCTGGTTGAGGGTCACGCCGTCTTCCTGTGCAATCGCCTCGGCCACTTCGCGGCTCCAATCCTCATGATTGACCAGGTAACCGTGATCGTCGGTTTCGATGGTGTTGCCGTTAACTACGTACGCCATGTGCTCTCCTTGTGCAGAGTCTTAACTGATTTTTAAAGGAAATTTTGGGCGTCCGGATTATACCGACTTGTGTGCGATGAACAAGCCGCAACCGATGCGCCGGTGAGTACCGATCCCGCGCTCCTGCAGGCGCACGGAATCTTCCAGCGACAGGTCCGCCAACATGAGGCTGCGCGTCTCCAGCGGGCCGTCGTCGGTGTGCAGCGTCCGGGTCTTGCCGCACAGGATCTTCTTCGCCTTGATTCCGCGCTCCCGAAGCACGGCCGCACACGCGGCGAGGAAGTCTGCTTCGCTCCGCGTGTCAGCGAAACTGAGATAACGCGCATACAGTGTGGTGGTCTTGCAGAGCGGACGCGACTTTGCCGCACCTACCGTCATCTCATGGCCCGCCACGTCGAGCACATGCCCGCTCAGTGCCTGCGCTTCCTCCGCGCGCTCCTTGGGCAGGCGCAGCATCAGCCGCGTGCGGCGCGACAGCAGCAGCACATCTTCGGGCCGCTCCCAGCCATTCCCCGAATCCGCCCCATGGATGGAGTGGATCCCGGCTTCGGGTTCATCCGCCAACCACGGCAACACCGCAGCTACTGCCGTATAGAGTGCCTGGGCATGATCCACCGGAAGTGCACGACAGGTGATTGCAAAGGCCAGATCGATCACATCGTCGGGGACGACGAACGCACCGGCCTCGAGCTCTTCTTGCCAATACATGATCACTCCACCGGAAGCCGGGCCCGCAGGGCATCGCGGTCAAACCACCAGCCATCGGGCACCAGTACATCGAGAATTTTTGCCAGCCGTGACAATACCAGGGCAGGATCATTCAACTGCATGCGCTCGGTCCAGAAATCAAACAATTCCTGGCTGTCCACGCCGCTGTGCTGGCGCGCCACGTTGCCCAGCAGTTGTCCGGTGAAGAACACCAGGTCATCACGCTGCTTGCCTTCAGCCCGCAGGTCGACCACGTAGCGCGCAGCGGCGGCCGCGATGGCAGCACCGTCGGCCTTGGGCGGGGTTTCTTCAACCAGCCGCTGGAGGATGGCCACGGACAATTCCGGATCGATGGGATAGGTCACCCCCAGCCACACTCCGTGCGCCAAGGCCTTGGCCGCATCGGTGGCATCGGTCTGGGACATGACGTCACAGGACTGCACGGCCTGCTCCCAGTCCTCGCGCGGAATCGCCAGTTCGAAGGCCTCGCGGGCCCGGGCGTAAGCCTCATCCAGACGTTCCAGATCCAGCAGTATATAGGCGGCATCCAGCAGTGCCTTGCCGCGCGCCGTTGCATCCGGCCCAGCGGTCAGTTCTGCCTCCAGCTCACCAAGGCGGCGCAACAGCAACTCACTGGACTTCACCGCATCCTGGGAGCACTCGGCATCCCCACGCAGTTCGTCTTTGTTCAGGTATTTCATTACCCGGGTACTCCTGTCAGGTAAAGGCCGCCTCCAGGCGGTCCTCCCAGTTTTCCGGCGTATCTGCGAAGTTGGGCTTCACGTCGATACGAAAGAACATCTCGGATTTGGCCCGCTCTTTGACCACCTCCACCAGTTCCTCGAAGGTCTGGAGTTGGGGGTTCTGAATGAGCACTTCGCTCAGGTACAGCATGTCGAGCCCTCTTAATTGCTTTGATGAATAGATCCGCTGGTTGTCACCGGAGCGGAATCCATGTGCTTCAATTCCTTCCTTCGCCCGCGGGGATAGGGTACAAGTCCCGCTAGGGCATCAAGGATAACCGAGTTAATTGGTCGGCTATTTACCCCATATCGGGCCGCATCGCAAGGGTGTCCCGGCCCCGGCAGGGTAATCCATGGCATGGGGTCCGTCCGCAACGGCGTCAAGCGGGCTAGCGAATTACTACTTGGTAATATTGGAATGGTGTTATTAGCTGGATTGATGAGCGGATTAACATATCCCGTTTAGGATAGCCCGCATTCATCAGCTCACCCCCCATCGGAAAGATACTTCAGCCCATTAGGAACTCCTAAACTTCTGGCCAATTGGAGGCACGGTGAGCTCCACGGTGCTGTTCAAGCGAAATGACCTGTGCAGGGCGACCTGCAGCACGTACCGGCGGAAACCCTGGGCCGGCGGTACGCAAATCAACAAATCTCTACGGGAGAAAGAGTAATGGCGAACAAATTGCACGACACCCCGTTGCTTGACCAATTGGAGAGTGGTCCCTGGCCGAGCTTCGTGACCGGCCTGAAGCGCCTGGCCGCCGATGAGGGCAAGACCTACGCCCCGATGATGAAGGACCTGCTGGGTCAGCTCGAGACCTCCTACCGTACCCGCAAGGGCTACTGGAAGGGCGGTACCGTGGGTGTCATCGGCTACGGCGGCGGCATCATCCCCCGCTTCACCGAGCTGAAGGACGAGAACGAAAAGCCCCTGTTCCCCGAAGCTGCCGAGTTCCACACCCTCCGCATCATGCCTCCCGCCGGCATGCACTACGATACCGCCACCCTGCGCAAGTTCTGCGACATCTGGGAAAAGTACGGTTCCGGCCTGATCGCGTTCCACGGCCAGTCGGGCGACATCATGTTCCAGGGTTGCAGCACCGCCAACGTGCAGCCCGCGTTCGATGAGATGAACGAGATGGGCTTCGACCTCGGTGGCGCCGGCCCCGCCGTGCGTACCGGCATGTCCTGCGTGGGTTCCGGCCGCTGCGAGCACTCCTGCACCAACGAGCAGCGTGCCCACCGCGAGCTGGTGAACCGCTTCCTGGACGACATGCACCGCCCCGCCCTGCCCTACAAGTTCAAGTTCAAGGTGTCGGGCTGCGCCAACGACTGCATGAACTCCATCCAGCGCGCCGACATGGCTGTGATCGGCACCTGGCGTGACGACATCCAGGTCGACCAGGCCGAGGTGAAGAACTATGTGGCCAAGAAGGGCCGCAAGTACGTCATCGACAACGTCATTACCCGCTGCCCCACCAACGCGCTGTCCCTCAACGACGACGACACGCTGGCCGTGGACAACAAGAACTGCGTCCGTTGCATGCACTGCATCAACGTCATGACCAAGGCGCTGTCCCCGGGCAACGACAAGGGCGTGAGCATCCTCCTCGGCGGCAAGCGCACCCTGAAGATCGGTGACCTCCTGGGCACCGTGATCGTCCCGTTCATGAAGCTGGACACCGACGAGGACTACGAAAAGCTGCTCGATCTGGCCCAGAACATCATCGACTTCTTCGCCGAGAACGCCCTGGAACACGAGCGTACCGGTGAAATGATCGAGCGTATCGGCCTGGTTAACTTCCTCGAAGGCGTCGGTCTCGATGTTGATCCCAACATGATCAACCAGCCGCGCACCAACTCCTACATCCGTACCGACGGCTGGGACGAGGAAGCGAAGAAGTGGTTCGAGCGTAAGACGGCCGCAGCCAGCTGATCGGCCCCTGGAATCGACCTTATGCGGGGTGTCCCACCGTGGGATGCCCCGCAGAACCAAACAAGCAGCACTATTGAAAGAAATCGGAGGTAATGATGTCTGCTCCTCGTATGCCGATTGAGAGTGGCGTGCCGGATCCGTTTCCGTTCATGCACCCCCTGCTGAAGAAGAACTTCGGCCAGTGGAAATATCACGAGCGTCCCCGTCCCGGCGTGCTGATGCACGTTGCCAAGGGCGGTGACAAGGTGTGGACCGTCCGTGCCGGTACCCAGCGCCAGATGGACGTGTACACCATCCGCAAGCTGTGCGACATCGCCGATCAGTTCGCCGAAGGCCACGTGCGCTTCACCATGCGTTCCAACATCGAATTCATGGTGTCCGACGAAGCCAAGGTCCAGCCCCTGATCGATGAACTCCTGAAGAACGGTTTCCCCGTCGGCGGCACCGGTCCTTCCGTGACCATGATCTCCCACACCCAGGGCTGGCTGCACTGCGACATCCCGGGCACCGACGCCTCGGGCGTGGTGAAGGCGCTGATGGACGAACTGCATGAAGAGTTCATCAAGGAAGACATGCCGAACCGCGTGCACATCACCACTTCCTGCTGCCAGATCAACTGCGGCGGCCAGGGTGACATCGCCATCAACATCCAGCACACCAAGCCGCCCAAGATCAACCACGACCTGGTGGCCAACGTGTGCGAACGTCCCTCCGTCGTGGCACGCTGCCCGGTGGCCGCCATCCGCCCGGCCATGGTCAACGGCAAGCCCTCGCTGGAAGTCGACGAGAAGAAGTGCGTCTGCTGCGGCGCCTGCTTCCCGCCCTGCCCCCCGATGCAGATCAACGATCCCGAGCACTCCAAGCTCGCCATCTGGGTCGGCGGCAAGCATTCCAACGCGCGTTCCAAGCCGATGTTCCACAAGCTGGTCGCCGCGGGTCTGCCCAACAACGCCCCGCGTTGGCCGGAAGTCGCTGCGGTCGTGAAGAACATCCTGAAGGTCTACAAGGAAGACGCGAAGGATTGGGAACGCATGGGTGACTGGGTCGAGCGCATCGGCTGGCCGCGTTTCTTCGAACTGACCGGGCTGCCGTTCACCAAGTACCACATCGACAACTGGCGTGGTGGTCGTGTGAACCTGAATGCTTCGGCTCACATCCGCTTCTAAGCAGAGGTAAGACGTTCCAATGAAGTTTACGATCCAGGTTAACGAGGGTCCGTACACTCACCAGGCGTCGGACAGCGCGTACAAGTTCTGCGAAGCCGCGCTGGCGAAGGGCCACGAGATCTTTCGTGTCTTCTTCTACCACGACGGTGTCAACAACGCGACGCGCCTGACCACGCCCCCGCAGGATGACCGCAATATCGTCAACCGTTGGAGCGACCTTGCTGCCAAGCACAACCTCGACCTCGTGGTTTGCGTTGCCGCGGCCCAGCGCCGCGGCATCGCCGACGAGGACGAGGCGAAGCGCAACGGCAAGGACGCGAACAACATCGCCCCGGGCTTCCGCATCTCGGGTCTGGGCCAGTTGATCGAAGGCGGCATCCAGTCCGATCGCCTCGTGGTGTTCGGCGACTGATTTGGGGAGCAAGCAATGAGTGACGAAATGATGGAAGGCGGCGCGGTCAAGAAGTTCTGCTACGTGAACCGCAAGGCTCCGTACGGGACCATCTACGCGCTGGAATCTCTCGAAGTGGTGCTCATCGGCGCCGCCTTCGAGCAGGATGTCAGCCTCGTGTTCATCGACGACGGCGTCTACCAGCTCACCAAGGGCCAGGACACCGCCGACATCGGCATGAAGAACTTCTCCCCCACCTACCGCGCCTTGGAAATGTATGACGTGGAAAAGCTCTACGTCGACAAAGAGGCGCTCGAGGCCCGCGGTCTGTCGGAAGAAGACCTGCTCGTCGACGTGCAGGTGATGTCTCGCGAAGAGATCGCCGGCCTGATGGAAGAGCAGGACGTCGTCCTGACCTTTTAAGAGGGGAAAAGCATGTTGCACACCGTAAACAAGTCGCCTTTTGAGAAGAACTCCCTCGAGAGCTGCCTGGCATATGCCCACAAGGGCAGCACCATCCTGCTCATCGAGGACGGCGTCTATGCCGCCCTGCAGAACACCGCAGTGGCCGAGATGCTGAAGAAGGCGATGAATGACTTCACCATCTGTGCGCTGGAACCGGACCTGAAAGCCCGTGGCGTACGCGCAAAGGTCATGGATGGTATCAAGCTCGTCGATTACAGTGGATTTGTTGACCTTGTTGTCGAGAACGACAAGGTACAAGCCTGGCTGTAGTTCCGAGATTCAACTGACTGAGGAGATGATGTCATGGCACTTGAAGTAAACGGCAAGTCGCTTGCGACCGACGAAGAAGGCTACCTGCTCAACCTGTCCGACTGGGATGAAGCTGCGGCCCTGGAACTCGCCAAGAGCGAAGGCGTTGAGATGACCGACGCCCACTGGGAAGTGATCCACTTCCTGCGCGAGTACTACAACGAGTACCAGATCGCCCCGGCGGTCCGCGTACTTACCAAGGCCATCGGCAAGAAGCTTGGGCCCGAGAAGGGTAACAGCAAGTACCTGTACGAGCTGTTCCCGTACGGTCCTGCGAAGCAGGCGTGCAAGATCGCCGGCCTGCCGAAGCCGACCGGCTGTATCTAAGCCTTGGCGCTGGGGGGGAGTTCCCCCCCCGGTTGCTTGCATCTCCATCAGCAGAGGGTCGTTGTCCGATGTCGTTCCTGACGACGTTTTACGTAGCTCTTTTCTACTTGGCGACGGTACTGTTCGTACTCGGGCTTGCCCGGAAGATCACGCAGTACGCCAAGACGCCCGCTCCCCTCAAGATTCCGACGACGCCCGCGCCGACGACTGCGTCAGGTGTGGCGTTACGCATGGCCCGCGAGGTCGTGCTGTTTGAAAGCCTGTTCAAGTCCAACAAGTGGATTTGGATCTTGGGCTGGATGTTCCATGTAGGTCTCGCCCTCGTACTGCTGCGCCATGGGCGCTATTTCGTGGCCGAGCCGGGCTTTGTGCTCACGACCGTGCAGCCTTTCGGCATCTACGGCGGCATCGCCATGGTGGCCGGACTGCTCGCTCTCTGGGGCCGCCGAATCGTGGTGGAACGCATCCGCTACATCACCGGCCCATCCGATCACCTGATGCTTGCCCTGCTCGTCGGTATCGGTATCAGCGGACTCGGTATGAAGTTCGTGGCACACACCGACATCATTGCGGTGAAGGCCTTTTTCCTCGGCCTGATGTACTTCGATCCGCAGCCGCTGCCCAGCGATCCCGCCCTGCTCGTCCATCTGTTCCTCGTAGCGGTGCTGATGATCGTCTTCCCCATCAGCAAGCTGCTGCATGCCCCGGGCGTGTTCTTCAGCCCCACCCGCAACCAGATCGACAACCCGCGTGAGCGTCGCCACCTGGCGCCCTGGGCTGCCAGCCTGGACAAGTGATCGCACGAGCCGGACAGTGAACTAAGGAGAATCGCGTGGCCGATTTTCAGACCCCCGAAATGCGGGAATACCCAACGGTTCCCGCTTTGAAGAACGACGCGACGGCGCATCTCAAGCCTTTCGTCGCTGCGCCTGAACACCAGGCGGCGCTGGGTTTCCCCGGCGAACTGGTGGAAGACTGGCATGACAAGGCCATCGAGAAGATGGGCGACCTGCTGGGCAAATATCGCGGCCTGCGCGTGTTCATGGATGCCTGCGTCAAGTGTGGCTCCTGCACGGATAAGTGCCACTACTTCCAGGGTACCCACGACCCGAAGAACATGCCGGTGGCGCGCCAGGACCTTTTGCGTAGCGTGTATCGCCGCTACTTCACCTTCGCGGGCAAATACTTTCCTGCCCTGGTCGGTGCCCGTGACCTGACCCGGGAAGTGCTCGACGAGTGGTACAGCTACTTCCACCAGTGCTCCCAGTGCCGCCGCTGCTCGGTGTTCTGCCCGTATGGCATCGACACCGCCGAAGTTTCCATGGCGGCCCGCGAGATCCTGGACTCAGTGGGCTACGGCCAGAAGTACTGCAACGAAATCCTGGCCAAGGTCCACAAGATCGGTAACAACCTGGGCCTGCCGGGTCCTGCACTCGAGGCGACCCTCGAAGAATTCGCCGACGAGATCTTCGACAGCACGGGCACGCGCGTGGCAATGCCGGTCGACAAGAAGGGCGTGGACATCCTGCTGGTGACGCCCTCCGCCGACTTCTTCGCCGAGCCCCACATCGACGGCCTGATGGGTTATGCCAAGGTGTTCCACGAGGCTGGCGTGAGCTGGACCGTGTCGACCTACGCCTCGGAAGCGGCCAACTTCTCCATGTTCATCGGCAGCTATGAGAATCTCAAACGTGCCGCCGAGCGCATCCGCAAGGCCGCCATCGACCTGGGTGTCAAGCGCATCGTGGTTGGCGAGTGCGGCCATGCCTGGCGTGTGGCGTACAACTTCTGGAATACCACAAACGGCGTGGGCCATGGCGCCACGGATGAGTGGGCCCTGCAGCTGCAGAAGCAGCTGGATCCGCGCTATCCCGCGCCCCAGCACATCTGTGAATTCACCTGGGACCTGATCAAGGAAGGCAAGCTCAAGCTCGACAAGTCTCAGAATGACGACCGCGTGGTCACTTTCCACGACTCGTGCAACGTGGCACGTGCCAGCCGTATGGGCGACAAGCCGGGTGGTCAATTCGACATCCCGCGTGCCGTCATCAAGGCAGTCTGCAACAACTACGTGGACATGGACCCCGACACCATCCGTGAAAAGACCTTCTGCTGCGGGGGCGGCGGTGGTCTGCTTACGGACGATCTGATGGAAATCCGTGTGAAGGGTGCCCTGCCCCGCATGGAGGCGCTCAAAGAAGTGGTGGAGGACCGGAAAGTTACCAATCTGGCAGCCATCTGCGCCATCTGTAAGAGCCAGTTCTCCAAGGTACTCCCCTACTACGGCATGGGCATGGACATGGTGGTCAGCGTCCATCAGCTCGTGAGTTCGGCCCTCGTGCTCACGAAGCCCAGTGTGGAAGTGGAAGACACCGAAGAAGAGGCGGCCGAATAATTCATCGTGATCCGCCGCACGGCGGGACATAACAAGGTTTAACGCACAGGAGATTTGAAATGGCGACTTCCAGCGACGAAATGAAGACCAGCCTGACCTTCCGCCGCTACAAGGACGGCGACAATAAGCACCGTGCCTGGAATCAGGAGATCTGGCAGGCGAGCTGGACCCATAAGTGCCCCACCTACGTGCACCGCACCCCGCCTTGCCAGGGCAGCTGCCCTGCCGGTGAAGACATTCGCGGTTACCTGGACATCATCCGTGGTGTGGAGAAGGCCCCTGCCGGGATGACCATGCAGGAATACGCCTTCCGCCGTTCCACCGACGCCAACCCCTTCCCGTCCGTCATGGGCCGTGTCTGCCCCGCCCCCTGTGAAGACGGCTGCAACCGTAATCAGGTTGAAGACCGCGTCGGTATCAACTCCGTCGAACAATACATCGGCGATCAGGCCCTGAAGGCCAACCTCCAGTTCGAGGTCGGCGCCGACACCGGCAAGAAGATTGCCATTATCGGTGGTGGCCCCGCCGGCCTGGCTGCCGCCTATCAGCTGCGCCGCAAGGGCCATGGCGTCACCATCTTCGAGGCCCTGCCCCATCTCGGCGGCATGATGCGCTACGGCATCCCCGGCTACCGCATGCCGCGCGACGTACTGGATGGTGAAGTCAACCGTATCACCAGCATGGGCGTGGAAGTGAAGTGCGGCGTCAAGGTGGGCAAGGACGTGCAGCTTGCCGATCTCGAGAAAGAGTACGATGCCATCATCCTGGCCCTGGGCGCCCAGGCCGGTCGCCCCCTGCCCGTGCCGGGTGCTGACGCCGTCAACTGCATCACCGGCGTGGCATTCCTGGCCGCCTTCAACGAAGGCCGCCTGCAGCATGTGTCCGGCAAGGTGCTGGTCATCGGCGGTGGCGACACCTCCATCGACGTCGCCTCGGTGGCCCGTCGCCTCGGCCACATCACGGTCGAGAATGAGAAGGACCGCCCCGAGTACATCATCCTCGGCCATACCGCATCCGACGTGGCCAAGAGTGCACAGCGTCAGGGCGCGGACGTAACCCTCATCTCCCGCTCGTCCATCGAGAAGATGCCGGCAGCCCAGCACGAGATCGAAGATGCCACCCGTGAAGGCGTGAATATCATCGGCCAGTTGAGCCCGGTGGAAGTGATCAAGGGTGCTGATGGCCGCGCCACCGGACTCAAGGTGGTGAAGCTCGAGAACGGCAAGCCGGTCGAAGGCAGCGAATTCGTCATCGAAGCTGACTTGATCGTCTCAGCCATCGGCCAGACCGGCAACCTCGAGGGTATGGAGTCCTTCCAGAATGCCAAGGGCCTGATCGATGCCGACAAGCATTTCCAGGTGCCAAACAAGCCTGGTTATTTCGTCTGCGGTGACATCGTGCGTCCCCACCTGCTCACCACGGCCATCGGCCAGGCCTCGGTGGCGGTCGAAAGTGTCGACCACTACCTCAAACATGAGCAGTTGGTGAACCGTCCCAAGGTCGACGTGCACCATTTCAACCTGCTGAACAAGTTGCGCGAAGCCGGCCTGGAGCCCGAGTCCTTCCAGGCCCGCACCAGGCAAGAGATCGTCGAGACCGAAGGTTTTGCCAAGGAGATCGACCTGGGGCTGCGTGGCACCTCGGCAGACAAGTTCGCGGTGCATAACTACGAAGATCGTAGCGCCCACGAGATCATCTCCGCCGACGAGCTGTTCCTCGGCCACTTCGCCTTCTCCGCACGCAACGTGCGCAAGCACGTGGAAGTGAGCGCGGATCAGGTGCTGGGCCACTTCGAAGAACGCCTTGTTCCGCTCGAAGAGGCGGAAGTCATTGCCGAGGCCAAGCGCTGCATGAGCTGCGGTATGTGCTTCGAATGTGACAACTGTGTGGTGTTCTGCCCGCAGGCTGCGGTCTTGAAGACGCCGCGGAAGGAATCGACCACCGGCCGTTACGTGTACACCGACTACGCCAAGTGCATCGGTTGCCATATCTGTGCCGATGTCTGCCCGACCGGCTACATCCAGATGGGCATGGGTGAGTAAGGAGCCAGCCATGAAGCGGTTTACCAAGCTGTTCCACACGGCGGTGCTGGTGCTGACGATGTCGGCACCGGTCCTTGCCGCCGCGGGCGGCAGGGTGCCGATGCCTCAACTGCCTGAGGCCAAGGGTGATCAGTGCGTCGAAGACACGGATGTCATGCGTCGCAAGCACATGGATTACCTCATGGTCCACCGCGACAAGACCATGCGCGAAGGCGTTCGCACACCGAAGCACAGTCTGAAAGAGTGCCTCGAGTGCCACGCCTCCCCGCAGGAAGAAGCCGCCGCCGGTCAGGACGAGGGTCAGCACTTCTGCAAGAGCTGTCACATGTACGCGGGCGTGAAGATCGACTGTTTCGAGTGTCACGCGACGAAGCCCGAGAAGACCGCCACGTTCCATCCCATCGTCACTCCCGGGATGGAGTACAGCAAGGCGGCGCATCAGCCTGCGGGTGAGCTGCTCAACCGGCTCGCGGGTGCTAGCGAACAGACAGGTGCAACAGAATGAGCGAACAGAAGCATCCGGATAACGCCCGTCGTGAGTTCCTGACCCAGGGCGCCAAGCTGGCCGCCGGTGTTTCCCTCGCCTCGGGGGTGATGCTGTACGGTGTGGCGCAGGCCAAGCCGGCCGACGAAGCGGTCACCAGCAAGGTACGCTGGGGCATGCTCATCGACACCAACAAGTGCACCAGCGGCTGCGACGCGTGCGTGAAGGGCTGTAACGATTGGAACGGCCTCAAGGGCCATGGTCGTCCGAGCACGGATGCCCAGTGGATGCGCAAGGTCGACCTGCGCAACAAGGCCACCGGCTCGGTGCACTCGCTGCCCATGCTGTGTCAGCACTGCGAAAACCCGCCCTGCGTGGACGTCTGCCCCACAGGTGCGTCATTCAAGCGCCCGGACGGGATTGTTTTGGTCGACAAGCACATCTGCATCGGCTGCCGCTACTGCATGATGGCCTGCCCCTACAAGGCGCGTTCCTTCATCCACGAGGAGGTCACCGACCAACGTCCCCATGCCCCGCGCGGCAAGGGTACGGTCGAGGCCTGCACGATGTGCGTCACCCGCGTGGACGAAGGCCAGCAGCCTGCTTGCGTCGAGGCCTGCAACGCGGATGGCCACAAAGCGATCCTCTTCGGTGACCTGAACGATCCCAACAGCGAGATCGCCCAGACCGTCAAGACGTACGCAACCACTGCCATCCGCGCCGATCTCGGCTTGAACCCCGGCGTGCGCTACCGCGGCATCTAACGATTCGGAAGGCTGAAGCATGAAGAAAGTGCGCTTTACGCAAATCGAGGGTGGCCAGGGCTTCTGGGCCCTGCTCGCCATCCTGGGCGCGGTTATTGCCGCAGGCCTGGGCGCCGTGTACTACATGGAGCACAACGGCCATTGGGTCACGGGCATGAACAACCAGATCGTCTGGGGCATGCCGCACGTGTTCGCGATCTTTCTGATCGTAGCGGCCTCCGGTGCCCTGAATGTGGCGTCCATCGGTTCCGTTTTCGGAAAGTCCATGTACAAGCCCCTCGCGCCACTGTCGGGCCTGCTGGCCATCACGCTGCTGGCCGGTGGCCTTGCGGTGCTGGTGCTGGACCTGGGTCGTCCCGATCGCCTCATCGTGGCCATGACCAAGTACAACTTCAAATCCATCTTCGCGTGGAATGTCATCCTGTACACGGGCTTCATGGTCATCGTAGGCGTTTATCTGTGGACCATGCTGGACCGTTCCATGAAAAAGTTCAGCGGCAAGGTGGGCTTCGTGGCCTTCCTGTGGCGTCTGATCCTCACCACCGGTACGGGCTCCATCTTCGGTTTCCTGGTTTCGCGCCAGGCCTTCGACGAAGCGATTATGGCCCCGATGTTCATAGTCATGTCCTTCTCGTTCGGGTTGGCGGTGTTCCTGCTGGTGCTCATGGCGGCCTACCGCATGACCGAGCGCCCGTTGGGCGACGCCGTGCTGTTCCGGCTGAAGAACCTGCTGGGTGTGTTCGTGGGCGGCGTGCTCTATTTCGTACTCGCCTACCACCTGATGAATCTCTACGCAACCGAGCACCATGGCGTGGAGGCCTTCATCCTGCGTGACGGCGGCATCTTCACCACCTTGTTCTGGGTCGTGCAGATCGGCCTCGGCAGCCTGCTGCCCCTGGCCCTGCTCTACCACCCGAGCACGGGCAAGTCCCGCAGCATGATCGGCACGGCGGCGGCACTGGTGATCATCGGCGGCTTCGCCCAGGTCTACGTGATCGTGATCGGCGGCCAGGCTTACCCGATGACCATCTTCCCGGGCTTCGAGGCAACCAGCACCTTTGCGGACGGTGCCATCAATGCCTACTCACCCACCCTCGCGGAAGTCCTGCTCGGCTTTGCCGGCGTCGCCATCACCCTCGCGGCGACAGCGGTCGCGCTGAAGCTGCTGCGCTTCTTGCCCGAATCGCTGGGCGACGAGCAGGTCGTTGCCAAGCAAGACGCCACCGCAGCGGTGAAAGCCGCAGCGTAGCGGGCCCCAGCCCCGACCAGACGACACCGCTGCTCCGCGAGGACAGCGGTGTCGTCGTGTCTAGGCCACCCTGCAGGTACGGGGCTGGCGCGGATAAAATACGCAGCGTCAACTGCCCACAGAACGCGGGTTGGTGCATTTACGGCACTTCGCCGCCTTGCGTGGGTCTCTCTTGGTTCGAGGCATTGATATGAGCGAAGTACATCCCCTGGGGACCCAGCACCCCCGAGTCACCGACGAAGGGCGGAGCGATATCATGGCCTGCCTCACTCCGCGTGGGCACGCCGAAGCCCGGGCCCGCAAGCCCACACGCAACCAGACATTCCAGGTGGCGGCATGACAGGGCATTTTCTCGTCGCCGCCCCCCACAAGTCGTCGGGCAAAACCACGCTCACACTCGGGATTTGCGCGGCACTGACCGCGCGTGGGCGCCGTGTGCAACCTTTCAAGAAGGGGCCGGACTTCATCGACCCCATGTGGCTGGGCGCCGCCAGCGGGCGTCTCTGCTACAACCTCGACCTGCAACTCATGCAGGCCGACGAAATCCGCAGGACCTTTGCGACACGTGCGGCTGACGCCGACTTCGCCGTCATCGAAGGCAACATGGGGCTGTTTGACAGCCTGGACGTGGAAGGCACGCGGAGCAATGCCGCTCTTGCCGCCCTGCTCGGCAGCCCCGTAGTGCTGGTGGTGGACGTGCGCGGTATGACCCGCAGTGTGGTGCCCTTGCTGCGAGGGTTTCAGCATTTCGATCCCAACATCCGCATTGCCGGTGTGATCCTCAATAAGGTGGCCGGTACCCGTCACGAAACCCGCCTGCGTGAGGCCGTGGCCCACTACACGGATTTACCGGTGCTCGGCGTCGTCCACCGCGACGCGCGCCTCGCCATTGACGAGCGTCACCTCGGCCTCATCCCCAGCAACGAGGAGGCCGAGGCCCAGGCCGTGTTGCAGGGCGTCACCGCTGCTGTGGCCGATTACATCGACCTGGATGCGCTGGAACGACTCGCTGCCACCGCGGCGCCGATGCCTCGCATACAGAGCTCACCGGGGGCGCCTGCCAGTGGTCGGCCGGTGCGCATCGGCATTGCCCGTGATCGCGCCTTCGGCTTTTACTACCCGGATGACCTGGAAGCCCTGCAGGCCGCGGGTGCGACACTGCTGCCCTTTGATACGCTTCACGACAGCCATCTTCCCGAGGTGGACGCGCTATTCATTGGCGGCGGCTTCCCGGAAACCCAGATGGATGCCCTGAGCGCCAATGTCAGCCTGCGCCAAGCCATCCGGGCGACCATCGAAGACGGGCTGCCGGTTTACGCAGAGTGCGGTGGCCTGATGTATCTCACCCGCTCCATCGCCTGGCAGGGTCGCCGTGCGGAGATGGTGGGTATCATCCCCGCCGATACCGTCATGACCGACAAACCCGTGGGCCGGGGCTACACCCGTCTCAGGACCACGGGCGCCGCACCCTGGGCACCCTGTCCTGCGGGTATGGCGTTCGACGCCCACGAGTTCCATTATTCGCACTTGGAAAATGTGCCGGCGGTACTTACCTATGCTTATGAGGTGGAGCGTGGCGCCGGTATCGACCGTGCCCACGACGGCATTGTCTATAAGAATTTGCTCGCCAACTACGCGCACCTGCGCCATTTGCATGGCAGCCCATGGGCCGGCGCATTCGTGGATTTCGTAAGGCGGGTTCGCGGCCTTTCAACCACCGCCTGAAGCAATGAAGGAGAGCAGCATGATCACCGTAACACCCGATGCCGCCAAGCAAATCGTCTCATCCGCCGAACAGGGAGGGATGCAAAACCTGTCGCTACGTCTGGCTGCCCGTCGCCAGGACGACGGTTCCATTGAATACGGCATGGGGTTCGATGAATCCTCCGACGACGACCTCATCTTCAACTGCGAGGGCATTGAAGTCATCGTCCACCCCGCCCACGAGCAACTGCTTTCGGGCGCCACCCTCGATTACGTGGAACTGGAACCGGGTGAATTTCGCTTCATTTTCCTCAACCCCAATGACCCGAGTTTCGTCCCGCCTGGCTCGGATCAGGGTGGCTGCGGTTCAGGTAACAACAGCGGCGGTTGCGGCGGCGGTTGCGGCCACGGCTGATTTCCCATCCGGCAGGACAGAGCCCCGCAAGGTTTTGGACTTGCGGGGTTTTGTCTGCTCGCCTGACTTCCGCCGACCATCGATGCCTTGGGGCGGCGCGAAGCCTGGTACCTCCCTCGTTGCTTTCCTCAGGGGCGTCGTACCTGCTGGCACTTGCAAGCCGCTTGAGCCAGTGGCCTGAGGGCGCTCCCAGCCGCCGCGCAGCACGGCCTCCTGGCGGCGCTTCGGGGGGGGTGAGTCCCCATTCTTCCGCGACTGCCTGCCCCCACTGCGGGCACCCGAGGGGCTATGGTAGACTATGCGACCAGTCCCGTCGCCAAGCTGTGGGATCTCCTTACCTGCCAAGGGGCTTGCCGCTTACCCATGCGCTTTCACAACGCTGCTACGAGCACCAAGGCGCCGCACACGCCCTGGTACCGGCGTGCCTGTCCCCGGGTACAGAGCCGGTGCATCTCCTGGGCCTCGGTACTGGGTGCCTCTCTGCTGGCCCTGCTCGTCATCGGTATCCTGGCCCTGCGCAGCCCTGCACACCCCATGCAACTGGCCTGGTTCCTGGTTCTCGCCACGGGCACCGGCCTCACCGCCCTCTTCTATCTCGTTCGTACTGTCAGGCGCGAGTTGTTCCTCCCCCTTGCCGATGTGCGCGACTGGGCTCTGCGTATCCGCGGCGGCAACCTGGCGGCCCGCCTGAGTGAACCCGCCGAGGGCAACTTCAAGGAACTGGCCAAGGACATCAACAGCGTGGCAGACGCCCTGCAAGCCCTGTCCCTGGACATGGAGACGGCCGTCTGCAAGCAGACCGAGCGCATCGAGCAGAAAAAACGCTCGCTGCAGGTGCTCTACGACGTGGCCGCGAGCCTCAACGTCTCGCGCGACCTGAGCGACCTGCTCGTGCGCTTCCTCCATACCATGCGTGACATCGTGGATGCGAAAGCGGGCACCGTGCGCATGCTCAACGAGCATGACCAGATGGAGATGGTTGCCAGTATCGGGCTCGACGACGAGGTGGTGGAGAAGGAGCGCGTGGTGCCGGTACAGCGTTGCCTCTGCGGCAGTGCCGTGTCCGAGGGCGAGGTCATGTTCCAGAACGATCTGCGTAACTGTGCGCATTTCGTGGGCAAGCCCATGCTGCCGGGTGCCGACGACCTGGAGATGATTGCCGTGCCCCTTCAATACCGCGGCGAGACCCTCGGTGTTTACAACCTGTTCGTGGAGAAATCCAGTTTCGAGCTGCGTGAGGACCTCAAGGCCCTGTTCACCTCCGTGGGTCGCCACCTGGGCATGGCCATCGAGAAGACCCGCCTCGACAGCGAGGCCAAGCGCCTGTTCATCATGCAGGAACGCACGGCCCTGGCCAATGAACTGCACGACTCCCTGGCCCAGACCCTGGCCAGCCTGCGCTTCCAAGTGAGCATGCTGCAGGAGACCCTCGACGTCATCACCAAGGACGGCATGCGCGACGAGATCCAGCAGATCAAGTCCGGGCTGGACGACGCCTACGTGGAACTGCGCGAGCTGCTCGCCCACTTCCGCGCCCCCATCAACACCCGCGGCCTGCTGCCGGCCCTCGAAGATCTGGTGAACAGCTTCCGCAAGCAGACCGGCATGTACGTACTGCTGCAGACCGAATGGGATTCCGCTCGCCTGCCCGTGGACTTGGAGATCCAGGTACTGCGCATCGTGCAAGAGGCCTTGGCCAACGTGCGCAAGCACAGCCAGGCACAGACCGTACGCGTCATGCTCAAGTCCGATCAGGATGGCAACTACCGTGTGCTGGTGGAGGACGATGGCGTAGGCCTGCGCAAGCCGGCCTTTTCCGGTCATCCTGGCGAGCACATCGGCCAGTCCATCATGCAGGAACGCGCCCGCCGTCTGGGCGGTGACCTGTGCATCGAAAGCGAGCCCGGTGAAGGCACCTGCCTGCGGCTCGTATTCCGCTATCCCAACGACGGAAAGACGCGGGAAACGCCGAAGATCATTCCCTTGGTGCGCAAAGACTGAACCATGCGTGTCTTGCTAATCGACGATCATGCCCTCTTCCGGAGCGGCCTTGAAACTCTCCTCGAACGCCACGGCATCGATGTGGTGGCCGCCGTCGGCAACGGCATGGAAGGCAAGGTTCTCGCCCAACGCCTCGAGCCCGACATCATCCTGCTCGACATGCGCATGCCCGAGATGAACGGCCTGGAAGTGCTGCGCAGCATGCGCGAGGCCGAGCTCATCATGCCCATCGTCATGCTGACCACCAGCAACGAGGAAAGGGACTTGGTGGAGTGCCTGCGCAGCGGGGCTCAGGGCTATCTGCTGAAAGACATGGAACCTGCGGACCTGGTTAGCGCCCTGCGTGAGATCAGCGAAGGCAAGACCGTGGTTGCGCCCGAACTCACCGGCGCCTTGGCCCGTGCCATCCAGGGTGACGGCAGTGACGACCGCCCTGCCGCCAATCCTTTCGCCGACCTGACACCACGTGAGCTGGAGATACTCTGTCTGCTCGCCGAAGGCCAAAGCAACAAGGTCATTGCCCGCAACCTGGGGATTTCAGACGGCACGGTAAAACTCCACGTGAAAGCCGTACTGCGCAAGTTGGACGTCCATTCCCGGGTGGAAGCGGCCGTCATGGCCGTGGAAAAGAATCTCTGTTTGAAAAATTCATGACGGGTCCCGAGGGCAGTGACCTGGGTGCCATCAACTCTCGCGACGATGTCCGAAGGGGAGAATGCCAGGAGCGGCCGACATCCCTGATTGCTGAGGAGCTGGCCGTCTCACCTGGCGTTTTGATTGAGGCGCTTCGGCGCCGGCTTGATCCGGGCAAATATTCCGCCAGCCTTTCCAATGAAACCAACCTGAGCCCAGCTACATCCATGGACATTGCTCAAGTCGCCAAAACCCGCTACACCGCCAAGGCCTTCGATCCCACCAAGACCGTTGCGCCCGAACTGATCGCTCAACTGCGCACGGTACTGCGCACCAGTCCCTCCTCCGTCAACTGCCAGCCCTGGCATTTCTTCATGGCGGCGTCGGCCGGGGCGAAGGCACGTATCGCCAAGGCCATGCACGGCAACTACGCCTACAATGAACCCAAGGTGCGCAACGCCTCGCACGTGTTCGTGCTCTGCGGCAAGAACGACCTCGACGATGCCCATCTGCAAGCCATCCTTGCGCAGGAAGACCGTGACGGACGCTTCGCCACCCCCGAACTCATGGCCCGCCAGGACAAGAGTCGCCGCTTCTATGTGACCCTGCACCAGTCCCAATGCAATGACGAGTGCCACTGGATCAGCCGTCAGGTCTACCTGGCCCTCGGCAGCCTGCTGCTTGCAGCGGGTGCAGTGAACGTCGATGCCTGCCCGATGGAGGGCTTCGATGCGACGGTGCTCGACAAGGAACTAGGCCTGTCCGAACGACGACTCACCGCCTTGGTGGTGGTCGCTCTTGGCTACCACAGCGCCGATGATTTCAACGCCAAGCTGCCCAAGTCGCGATTGCCTGAAAGCGCCATTTTCAGCGAGCTTTGAGCAAGAGAGCCCTGAGCCCCCGCCTGCTTCCTGCCTTTGCTTGCGCGCGTTTGCCGCTCCCACCAGCCTGACCAGCGGTCACCCAGCGCTACCCCATGAGGTTTCGCAGAACGTGGGCGGGAATGAGCCTTCTGATCCGCCGGATCCACGGCGGACATGAGTATCTTGGGCCAATACTGTGAACCAGCAAGAGTCGTCCCGTTGTCGGGCCTGCCAGCGAATCTGGAACGGCACCTCGTGGGAGTACATGTATGGTGTTCCGTATTTCACTGTTTCTGGTCATTGCGCTGGCACTCGTTCCAAGGTCCTTGCATGTTCGCGCCGCCACGGCTGTGGGCGCAGGCGTCCCGCCCCCTCGTCTTTGTAATAGAGCCACCATCATTGCCACCGTGGTCCTGCCCTAGGGACCTGTGGAGGTGCACCGCGGACGGCTGGTTTGCAGTACCTCGCGGGTGAACCGGAGCACCTGCTCCAAGACCTTCGCACTGGCACGACTTGCGGCCTCGATACCGCTTTGGGGGTTGGCCTCTGCAGGTTCGAACACTTCGAAGACCTGGCCGCCCAGGAGGCGTTCCTGGCTGTACAGACGCACGCGTATCGCAAAGTGCACCTGGCTCTGGGCATCTTCGAAATGTTGGCTCAGGTCGGTGATTTCGGTGTCCAGGCGCACGTCACCCGGCACAGGCGCGCCCGGGGTGATCACGCCACCGAAGACATTGCTGCGCTCAGCCGCCCTGACCAACAGGGGGTGCAGCATGCGTGCGGGACTGTCAGACCAGCGGTGATAGGCGAAGTAGTGGATGCGCGCATCGGCGCGCCGGTAGGCGAAGCCTGAAGTGGCCAAGCCGGCCACGGCACGTGGCGAGTTGATCATGACGACATGGCAACCCGGCACGTCCTGCAGCGCCGGAACATGCTCCGCCCCTTCAAGCAGATAGATGCGCTGCCCAGGCCGGTCGGAACGTCCTGTGAAAGGCGTGCAGGCCGCCAGGGCGAACACGGCAGTGAACCAGAGCAGATGGCGGCGTCTCATTCGCCCGGCCCCGCAGCCGGTGTCGGGCCGCCGTAGAGCAGGACACTGGGGTCACGCTCGATGATCTCGCTGGCGCGACGCAGGTTGGATGCAGTCTCACGCAACTCCTCCACCACCGCGCCGGCCTCGGGCAAGGTGTCGCCCATGAAACGACGCAATTCCCGACCGCTCAGTTCCACTTCCCGACGCATGCTGACACTCGCGCTGCCGATTTGTCCGGCCATGGCCTCGATGCCTGCAGCGCTGTCGCGCATCTGCGCCACGAGTTGCGGAACACCATCGCTGGCCGCGCGCACGCTCTGCGTAAGCTGCTCCAGTTGCGCCAGGGTGCGCGTCAGTGCCGAGCGGTTTGGCTCGTCCAGCAGGGCACCGAGACGTTCGCTGGCGAGGGTGATGCGATCCAGCAACACAATGACTTTCTCCTCCAACTGCGCGAAGGTGGAAGGTCTGCTTCGGATCACCGGCAACCCCTCTGCCCCCGTGGGCGGCGGCGCCGCCGCCGCGCTGCCGCCGGTGAGATTGATGCTCATGAGTCCGGTGAGACCCTGTATTTCCAGAGTGGCCACGGTATCGGCCTTGACCGGTGTACCTTCCCGGATCTCCAGCACCAGGCGCACGCGCGAGGGATCGCCCGGTGCGAAGCCCATGGCTGCCACGTGGCCCACGTGCACGCCCCGATAGCGCACGGCCGAATCGATGCTAAGGCCTGAAACCGATTCGGAGGTATACACCAGATAGCGCTGATAGCTGACACGCACGTCGCCGGTGCTGAGCCAGAGCACGCCGAAAATGAAGGCCGCGCCCAGCACGAGCACAAACAGGCCAATAAAGATGTAGTTCAGACGGGTGTCCATGCCTGATGGGCCGCACGGCTACGGGGGCTGCGAAAGAAACGCCGGACTGCCGGATCCTCCGACCGGGACAGTTCATCCATGGTGCCCTCGCCCAGCACACGCCCGTCACCTAGCAGCACTACGCGATCGGCTACGCGCCAGAGAGAGTCCATGTCGTGGGTCACCATGATGATGGTCAGGCCCAGAGAGGTCTTGAGGCTCAGGATGAGTTCGTCGAGAGCGTCTGCACTGAGCGGATCCAGGCCCGACACCGGCTCGTCCAGGAACAACAATTCGGGATCGAGGGCGATGGCGCGCGCCAGGCCGGCGCGCTTGATCATGCCGCCCGAGAGCTGGGACGGATAGAGCTGGGCCGCCTCGTGGGCCAGCCCCGTGAGGGCGATCTTGAGCATGGCCAGCTCATTGATGAAGGCGCTGCCCAGTGCCGTGTGCTCGCGCAAGGGCACGGCCACGTTCTCGGCCACGGTGAGTTCGGAAAAAAGTGCGCCGTGCTGGAACAACACGCCGATGTGTTGCCGCAGGGCCAGCGACTCGCGCTCGGAAAGCCCGTAGGCATCGCGCCCGAGCACGCTGACCCGGCCGGACGTGGGCCGTTGCAGCAGCGCCATTTCGCGCATGAGCGTGGTCTTGCCGCTGCCGCTGCCGCCCACGATGGCGAAGATCTCGCCGCGGTAGACCTGCAGGGAAATGCGGTCGTGCACCAGG
>JBAYQE010000013.1:0-41204 GCA_041677345.1 Thiohalomonadaceae bacterium | reverse complement strand
TGTCTTCCAAGAAGCGATCGATAACGTTGTAGTGGAAAGCGATGTTCCGCCCTTGAACGTCAGCGTGTCGGCGATCGGGGAGCCGTAGATTGCCGAGAGCGCCCAGACCACCCAGATGTCTTTTTCCAGGAGGTGCGCCGGCCGGCCACTTCCAGGACTTCGGCCTGATCCTGGCGACTGAGTGCGAACCAGGATTCAGTCACGCTCGCTCACTTCGCCGACGGCGCGCGCCATCCAACTGGGCATCACGGCCCTGGCGGCTCGTATCGCCGCCCATTCTTCCGCAGGCAGTTTGGCGCAGAGGATTTTCAATGCAGACGGCGCCTGCTCGGGCCCCAGCCAGGACAGCGCACGGATGACCTTGCCGGCCGGGCGTTTGCCGAGCGCGAGTTGCCAGCGGCTGGCGTGTTTAAGCTCGACCGTGCGGTTGCCCAGGCGCAGCTTGCGTGTGGCGCCCGAAGTCAGAAAGACCTCCCGGGTCGGAACCTGTGTGGTCAGCCCCAGCGCATTGGCCTCCGCCGCACCGCTGGCCACGATGACCTCGCCGCTGGTGGACTCGATGGCCTCGACGACGGCCTGGGTTGAGGGCGGGCGCGAGCCGAACCGGCTGGCCACCGGCAGGGCATAGGCGCCCCGTCCCACGCGCAACAATGTCCCCTCGCGCGCCAGCCGGGCCAGCGCCTGATCCACCGCAGCC
The DNA here is from genome assembly GCA_041677345.1 of Thiohalomonadaceae bacterium. Taxonomy (GTDB): domain Bacteria; phylum Pseudomonadota; class Gammaproteobacteria; order Thiohalomonadales; family Thiohalomonadaceae; genus JALOAT01. Next base: position 40,507 of record JBAYQE010000013.1, on the reverse strand, counting down.
CTGGAGGCCAAGTGCAGAAACTCCTTGGGCGAGAGCAATCCCCCCTCGGGCAGGGTCTGTGCAGCAGACAGAATGGCTTCGGTGAGGTGGCTCATGGGCGGTAGAGTCCCACGGGAACGGGTATGCGTTTCCTTCGGTGGGCGATGCTGTTATCCAACCGCTTGAACGGTAAGCAAAGTGCGCGCATCGATGTCCGCGCACAATCTTCCCTGAGAGAACTTTGAAGTATCCGGTCTGGTGAGGAGCGGCTTGGTGAACGAGAACTCGGAAAGGGGGGCAAACAGCGCCTGGAGAAAGAGCGTGCTGGTGGGTGCGCCGATATTCACCCGGGCCTGCCCTGAGTCGCCCGCCATTTGCACAAGCGTCGCCATCCAACCGTGACACAGCCTGGCTGATCCGCATCACGAAAGCGACAGGCTCACCACTTTGTGAGAGTGTTTACACCATCTTGTGACGATGGCACCCTCGGCGGTGACTATTCGCCTTCATGAGAGACAGCGTCCGCGGCCAATGCTGAACGCATTCTCACTTGCACTATGGCGGGCGCGGTCGCAGACACGAATGAAGCGTCGCAAGCCCACCAGCCTACCGCCGATGCCGTTGACGGTTTTACAGGGTTTGATCCCTGTATCCACTAAAGACCATCCACTTTACCTGAGGCCGCACCAGAAGGACCTAACGACCAGATCATACTGACTCCGGAGCGTTTCGCAGCCAACGGGTGCTCCAGTAATCGCCTCGTGTTATGTGCAGTAGGGGAAGAGACATGCATTCGCATTATCGTCTCGCCGTCATCGATCCAAACGGTCACCCGCCGGATGCTTCTTACACCGCAGTAGTGCTCGGGTTTCAAAATAGCACTTTTTTTCCACCATTAAAAGTGCTTTCTTTTACGTATATTTTTGTGATTTTTTTGTAAATTTTCGTTAGAAATATTGAATTAATCAGCCTTTTCCGCGCAACCCATGGATGGGTCGTGCAGGCGCTTAAAAGATCGTCACGAAGCCTGCTCGGACACGTGCCGGTGCGTGTGGGTGGCTTACCCTGGGCGACACGGGAGTGCTGCCAGCCATCGCGGCACGGATGCGGAGTTTTTTTTACGAAAACCGCGGTCCGACAAAGTCGCCCACGTGGAGCCGGGAGCGCACGGTTGAGGGTGCAACGGAGAGTCGCCTGGAGGAGGAACTCCTAATAAAGCGTCTTCTTGGAGAAACCTACTGACAGGTGATTACATTTCGGATTTTTGCTTCGCTACGGGGCGCAGTCCGGCCTTGCCTTCACCCGTCTGGCGCAGGGAAACGTAAGGTCCGCAACGCACCGGCGATCCGTCTTCCGCCAGGGCCCATTCGGGCATGGACCCATGCCCCCAGGTGCCCCAGGGACCCGGCGTGATGAGGGAGTCGTCCTGAAATCCGTTCCCCCAGGGAAAGCGCCGGCCGTCATTCCCGCGCACGGCCAGTTCCCACTCTTCAACTGTCGGCAAACGGAAATTGGGATGGCGCTTGCACCAGGCGAGCGCCTCGGTCCCCTCCAGTGTGAGGGCGGTGCCGTGTTTGGCGACGGGCTCTTCGGCGAGGAAGAAACCGCCTCCCAGCGCGCCGCGGATCGGCTGATGCTTCTCATCACCCAGCCAGCCGTTCACCCAAGGGACCTTCACCAGCCGCACTCCGTCGAGCTGGAATCCCTCGTCGTCTTCGGTGATTCCGGGCGGCAGGGGGACCTCGGCGCCATTGCCCTGGACCGGTGTCGTAAGGGCGTGGACCAGGAGTGCCGCAGGATCATGCGGGGGGAGCGGCGGTGGGGTGAGGAGCCGGGCAAGGCGATCAAGCGCCTGTGCCTTTGGCGAGGCGTCGGCGCCGAGGACGGGCGGGACCCTGCCAGCCAGAAGAGCGGTCCCCACCTGCCGCAGGGCCCGCAGCAGGGCGCGGTCCGGCGCATCGGGTCCGTTGCGGCTCACCCGCGGCAGCGGGCAGGTTTCCACCAGGCCGCCCAGGGAGCGCAGCCGGTAGCGGACGGCACCGATGAGGGCCCCGGCACGCACCTCCCAGTCCGGATCGGCCAGGGCGGCGCGCAGGGTCGCTTCGACCCCGGGCGTGGGCTTGGGGTAGTCGTGCAGCAGCCATCGCAAGGTCTGCCGGCGGAACCAAGCGGGCTCCAGGAGATCCCAGGCCGGATTGGCCCCATGCTCCCGGCGCGCCTTTTCGCGCAGAAATTGCGTTCCTTGACCGATGAGGTCGGGGAGCATGGCCTGGAGGGCCTCCGAGGCCTCGGCTCTCACCAGCTCATCGGGATGACTGTGCAGTGCAGCGAGAAATGGCGCCAGCGCGGTGTCGGCCAGAAGCTGGGCGGCGTGGATCCCGGCGACGACCTGGCGCAGATCGCTGCTTGTCAACAGAGCCGCTATTGCTTCGGCGTCAAGGTGGGGCAGTGCCCGTGCGGCGGCCTCCCGGTCCGTCTTTTCGGTATCACGGAATTCCAGCCAGTGGATGAAGCCGTCGGTGACCAGTTCCGCTGTGGCGCCTTCGGGGCCTTGCCATAAGGCTAGCAATTGGTCGTTATGTCCCTGCAAGGAAGTTTCAGGAAGCTCTCCGCTCCGCACCCAGCCGGCGAAACGAAACCATCCGTCGAGCCGGACGACATCCGCAGCCGGGGCTAAAAGCAGCCGGGTCCCCGGTTCCAAAGTCACTGTCGGATAGCCTCTTAGCGCGACCGGGTGATGGCTTGCATGACTTCACGATGGGTTACGGCCGCAACCTGATCCACGGGGATTCCCCCGAGTCGGTTGAGGTATACCCTGGCAACGGCGTGGATCGTGGTCCAGGTGGCGCCGCCGTTCGATAGCAGTAAGGGGAACGAATCGAGGAAGTGCTCCCAATCGGAGCTCAGCACGTCGGCGGAAACGCCTCTCGCAATCCCGTCCTGCAAGAGAGCAAGCAAACCGGGGAGATCGAAGACGTCCGAGCGCGTGACGGATCCCAGCAGTTCCCGTGCCGGTCCGTCATGGTCCAGGGCGGCGGCCAAAATGGCGCAAGCCAGGCTGTCCGACGGTTCCAGCGCGGGTTCGCGGTGGGCCATGGTGATAATCCAGTCCTCCGCCTGATGCTGCTTTGAGCCTGAAGGCAGCACCCCAGCATTCTCCGCGACAACGAAGAAGCTGAGCAGTCCAATGGTTGTCGGGACCCGGCCCGGTCGCCGAGGGTCCATATCGCGCGAAGCGTTGTCCAGTAGTCCAGCCAACAGGTTCAGCGCTTCCCTGCAACGCTCCGGTCCAAACAACAGCAAGGCTTCCGCTAGAGTCCGCACCGCGCCGCCGATGGCATCGCCGGGATGAAAAGGCGGAAGCAGGCCCGCCATGATCGAAGGCACTCGGTCGATGGCGGCCAGTCGCCCGATCAATGCGGTTTCGCGGGCGATGACGAGTTCGCGCCAGTTCGTCGGGGCGGATGCGGTATGGTTCATGAGCCTCTCACGGTTTGGAAACGACTGGCTGCGCCGCGGGCAACGACATCAAGGGCATTGTCTTTCGCGTGCGGCTGTCAATCGTGATTATATGGTCGAAAACGCCCGACCCGAAGGATTGGCGCGCAAAGCGTCGCATGTACTCGGCAAGCGCTTCGATGTGGGCGGGGGTGAAGTGGGTGATGTCGAGCACGACCAGTGGGCGGCGACTCGCACCCGTCGCCGGATCGCGAACCGTCGGGCGCAACTGACGGAGAACGCCTTCGCCGATGCCCATGATCGAGCGGACGTTTGCCACTGATGGGCCGAATGACATGACAGCTACCGGACGGCCGGTTGCGTCAATGAAACGTCCCGGCTCGGTAGCCGGGACCAGACGGGCGGGCAGGCCGCCGGAAGCATCCGCCTGTGACAGCAGCCACGCGTGGTGCAGTTGTTCGTCAGTGGGCTGGAAGCCCGGACGGGTTCCAAGCAACTCGTCCACTTGCGGGCGCTGACCGATGCGGCGCTCCGCGAGCAGCGCCCCGCTTGCGGCGGCCAGATGGTCATCGTTCAACACCACCCGTGTGACATTCACCTCCAGCCCCCCTAGGGAGGTGCGGATGTGTTCCCGCAACCGGTAGAGAATCAATCGTTCCAGGTCGGCTCTGGTGCGCGCCACCGCTTTTCCGCTCGCCGTCGTACGCGACCAGTCGCCGAGGTCGGATCGTGGGCCGACGGTGATTTCAAAATGGAAGTTACGACCGAAGAGGGCCTTGACGAGAAGTTCGGCCTGGAATTGCGCGTGGGGGCCGGTCAGTCCCAGAGCCGATAGATCGCCTGCGATAACTCCCTGCTGCCAGTCGACGGCGCGATTGAAGAGTTTGTCCACCAGGTTCTCTATGAGATTGGTTCGTGTCGCGGTGATCGACTCCAGGGAAACCTGCGCCATCAGCTTGTCCTCGCCGATGACCGCGCGGGGAACGTAGTTCGGATCGCGCAGTCGCGGCACCCCGTTTTCCACGATGATTTGGCCCGGATCGACCTCAACGCGCACCTTGTCGAAACCCTGCCCGGAAGCGTTTTGGCCATTGACCATGAAGTACTCGGTCTGGTCGCTCAGGAACGGGCGACCCTCCTCTTCGGCCCTCTGGATGCGGGTGTCGAGATCATCCCCGAGCCGTTGGCGGATCTCGATCGCCGAGGCGCGCTCGCCTACCTGGCCCACCTTATTAATATCACTGCCGCGCATCACCCAGTGGCCGTCGGGATTGAGCTTCTCGCCGTAACTGTCCACGATGCGTCCATGTCGATCGACGGCCTCCACATGGCGATAAGGTCCCCCGCCGGCCGGATCCGGCCAGGTGTCACCGACCTGACGGACGGAAGCCACCCCCTCGCGGTTTCGCAACGGTGAATCGTTGACCGTCCGTCGCGGGTAGTCATCCATGCGGGCACGTTCGACGGGTCCTTGTGTTTGGCCCGCCATGGTCCTCGGCGCCGCCGGAACTCCCGCCATCTCCGGCGCATCCGCCTCGATGCGTTGGGTCACGTCCGTGTGCCCCAGCGTTTTGGCGCTGCCGTGCATGAGGTCGCGGTACTCCTGGCTCCCTTCGGGGACCCAGCGCGTCCCTTGGGGATCGCTGGGGCGCGGCAGCGGGGTGCCGGCGTGCTGGCTGTTCCACCAGTCGAGATAGCCTCCAAGGATGCGGTCGTCACCGGGTTTGGCCGGGAGCGGCATGACTTCGCCCTTCGCCACCGGGCCGGCAGCTCCGGCGGCCCCCCGGCCGATTTCGAGCCGAACCCCCTGATCGTCCACGACGATGGCCACCCGCGTGCGTTGCCCGTTGATGACCGACTCCACAAACTCCACATGCGGGGCCCCCTGCGGGTGGTCGTCCGTGTAGCGGGAGGCGATCGCCTGCCAGACGTCGTTCTGGGCCGGCAGGGTGTAGCGCAGCGCTCCCTCCTGGTTGGGGTGGAAATGCATCACCGTCTCCCAGGAGCGGCCCGGGGTGGCGGCCGGCGGCGCCACCGATCCCTTGAAACCGAGCATCACCTGATACTCGCCCGTGAGGCGGTCGCGGGAGATGATGGCCTCGTATTTTCCGCCTCCGTTCTCCAGGGCAACCCGGTAGGCGGCGTAGGCTTCGGCGGGATCAAAGCCGCGCCAGGAGGCGTTGTTGTCCAGCTTCGGCTCGGGGCCGCGCCACGGAGGCGGGGGCGGACCTTCGCCGCGGATGGCGGCACGCATCCGATCCATCCAGCGCTGGTGGGCGGCATCCAGCTCGGCGCGGGGCGGTACCGCGCGCCCTTCGGCGGCAATGAAGCCGCGCCCGGGGTTGAGGTCGAGGTCCGCCAGGGTCCTCCGGTGGGCGGCCACTTGCTCGTGCAGATGGGCGATATCGGCCTCGATTTGGGCCCGCTGGTGGGCGGTGAGGTCCGGATGGGCCGCCTCCCGCATGCGGGCTTCGATGACGTCGGGCAGCTTGCGCAGCTCCTGCCGGGCCTCCCAGGCGCGGGTGCCGGCGGGCGGCTCGCCGTGGAGGAAGGCCCAGTCGGCGAAGCGGTCCAGCAGGTGGCGCACCCGTCCGAAGGCGCCGTGCAGTTGCAGCACGTTGCGGGCGGTCTCCACATGCAGGCGGATGTCCGCGGCGCGGGCGCCGGGTCCGGCGACGATGCGCGGCACGGGGGTGTGTTCCACCCGCACGGTTCGGGGCGGCAGGTCCGGTTCGATGTCCACGGCGAGGCGCCCGCGCAGGTCGCGGGGGAGGGCGGCGCGGGGGTCGCGCACCCGGCCGCCGGTGCCGGGCTCCACCAGGTTGCGCAGGCGCTCCACCTGGGCCGCCAGTTGGGCGCGCACGGCGTGGGGCGGCGCCCCTTCGCGCACCACGATGTGGACCTGGCCGTCGCGCACCACCACGGTGGCGTCGCCGGGCCGCAGGTTGTTGAGCCGGCGGAACTCGATATCGCTCACCACCGTGACCGGTACCTCCGCCGCCAGGGCGCGGTCGCCGGGGGGCAGCGCCTCCTGCAGCTGGGTCGCCACATCGCGGCGCACCGCCTGCTGCGCCTCGTAGGCGCGCAGGGAGGCATCGAAGTCGTGGTCGAGACGGGTCTGGAACTCCGCTTCGGGCCGCCCTGGATGGGCGGATTGCCACTCGTCCAGGCGGGCGCGGTACTCGGGGCTCCCCGGCAGAGGGCGTTCGGGCATGCGCAGGTGGGTATCGGCGCCCAGGCGGGGACCCGCCGCCAACCCCCGCACGCGGCCGAACCCGGATTGGACGTGGCGCGTGACCGGACCCATGGCCATGCCCATGACCAGCCCCTGTCCCAATCCCTGCGCCGTGCCCGACAACAGGTTCATGAGCGGGTTGCCCGGACCGTTCCAGGTGTTGTCGTCCAGGGCGACTCCCAGCGCCGTGCTCGGCAGGGACTGGACGAAGTTCTCGGCGGTCTCGGCCATGAGGGACGCGGCCCCCCGGCTGAGCATGGACGCCTCCTTGGAGGCCATCCGCTGCAGCAGCCCGATGGGGCGGACCCGGTTGGTGATGAGGCCGGTCTCCCCCAGGCGCGCCGCCGACCGGTTGAGGCCGAGGATGGCCCGCTGCCAGGCCCCGCGCAGGCCAGTGGCGGTGGCGCTGCGCACGGCCGCCTGGCCTGCGGGACGCGCGGCCCCGAGCAGCTTGTCGCCGAGGCCGGCGGTGAGCGCGGCGACCACCGCGTCGACCAGCCCGATCCCCACGTCGACCGCGAAATCCTCCCAGCCGTAGGCGTTGCCCTTGAGCAGGGCGCGGGTGCCGATGGTGGCGGCGGTGGAGGCGAGCGAGGCGATGACGGCGAGGGCCACCGCCCCCGCGGCGCCGCCGGTGAAGATGGAGCCGACCACCCCCACCACCACCGCCACGACGATGCCCACCACGGTGGTGATGGAGTCCACCAGGGCGTCGGTGCGCTGCCGGTGGTGTTCGATGGACTCCTGGACCAGCGAGGTCTGGGTGTCGAACTCGTCCATGAGGGTGTCGCGGGCCCGGCGCTGTTCTTCCGGGGTGCTGCCCGCCGGCGGCGCGTGCATGCGGGCCGACATCGCTTCCATGTGGGCGAGCTGGGCCTCCATCACCTCGCGCTCGGTCACCGCCAGGGAGGCGCCCAGGGGGTTGGTGGGACGCTCGAACTCCACCCGGCGGCGCATCTGGGCGATCTGCTGGTCGATGGTCTCGGGCGCCCCGTCGAGGGCGATCTCCATGTCCAGGAGATCGCGGCCGCTCATCTCGGCGCGGGCGCGGTCGAGCAGGGATTCGCCTCCGTGCTCGCGACGCCAGCGCGCGTCGAGTCTGGCGATCTCCTCGGCGGTGAGGCCGGCGAAGGCGCGCTTGGCCGCCTCCTCGTCGGTGCCGGCCCCGCGGGTGGCGAAATCGAAGGTCTGGTAGGGGTCGAGATAGCCGCCCTGGTCCAGTTGCGCCGCCGCCATTTCGTTGTCGACGCCGCTGGTGCTCTCCAGGATGGCGGTGCGCGCCGACTCGCCGTAGCGGGAGGCGTATTCGCCCTCCATGCGCGAGAGGTTTTCGCTCGCCACGGTGCGGGCGCGATCCGACAGCTCGCGCTCAAGCTGGCGCTCCACGCGCTGGCGCGCCGCCCACCGTTCGTCGGCGGTCCAGACCCGGCCGCTCCGGTGCTCCTCCTCGTCGAGGGCGGCCAGCAGGGCGCGGCGCCGCTCGGGGCCGTAATCGAGCCGCTCGGCCACCAGCGCCCGTTCGTACTGGGAGCCGAGGGTGCCGGTGATGACGTCGTCGTCGGCGTAGACGAGGGCGGTACGCTCGATCCGGATCCGGGCGGCGTCGGCGCTCGCCATGTCGTTGCGGGAGAGGGCCTGGAGGTAGTCGCGGCTGGCGTCGCGGTTCTCGGGGGTGTTGCCCCAGAAGTGCGCCTCGGCCTGCGTCGCCGCCTCGATATCGGAGGAGAGGGTTGCTCCGGTGGCGGCGTTGCGGTCGTCGTAACTGTGCCGGATCCCCTGGGTGCGCCGGGCGATCTCCGCCTCCATCCAGGCGCTGTCGCGGTTCTCGCGCAGCGCCTGCTGCTGGACCTCGCGGCGCACCCGTTCATAAACCGCCGCCACGGTGGTGGTGGTGGAGCTGTGGAACCAGGAGCCCTGCAACTCCTCCTCGATCTCGATGGCGTCGGCGAGCTCCAGGTTGCCCGCCAGTTCCGCATCGGCCCGGTCCGCCTCGCGGCCGCTGAAGGTGGCCCAGTCGTCCAGCTCGCCGCGGGTGTCGGCGGCCAGATCGCGCCCGTAGCGCTCTTTGTAGATACGTACGACCTCGGCGCGCTCCTCGGCGCTCAGGCCCCGCAGGGTGCTGTGGATGGCCGCCTCGTCGGTGCCAAGGCCTGTGCCGAGGAAGGTCTCGTGCATGGCGCTGTAGAGGGTGGCCGCCGCGGCCTCGGCGCGGTTGCCCGAGAGGAGCGCCTGGGCGCGATCAAGCTCGCCCCCCGACATCTCGCTTCTCAGCTCGCTCTCAAGCTCCACCCCGTAGCGGCGGCGGTAGATGTTGCGCAGGGCGAGCGACTGCACCCGGTTGAGCCCGTCGAGGGCGGCGTAGACCGCCTCTTCGTCGGTCCCCGCTTCGCTCAGCCACCCCCAGTTGCCGTGGAAGGCGGCATAGAGCTTGCTCGTGAGGCCGCTGACCGCCAGGCCCACGACGCGGTCGATGGTGGCGTACTCGAGCGAGGTGTCTTCGAGGAAGGTCTCTTCCAGGCGCTGGATGAGGTTCTGGCGGCGTTCGTTCCAGATCCGGGCGCGGGTGAGATCCGCCACCAGGCTGATGGGATCGACGCTGCGCCCTTCGCTGCGCGCCTGGAAGAACTCCTGGACGATGCGGCGCTGGTCCCCCGTGAGGCTCTCCAGCTCCCGCCGCTGCTCTTCGGTGATCCCGCGATCGGCGGCCCGGCTCAGGCGATCGATGAGGTTGAGGTCGGTGACCACCTCGGCGGCATGCTGCTGGTTCTGCTGGGCCTGCCAGGCGTCGGCGTTGGCATGGGCCTGATCGACCCAGTCGTTGACCCAGTCCCAGAATTCGTCCCACCAGGAGCGGGTCTCGCCGCTTTCCGCTTCGTCCCAGGCGCGGATGTCGGTGCGCGCATCCTCGGCGGCCTCCAGGGTGGCCGCGCGCCAGCGGCCGGTGTCGGCGCCGACCGTCTCTTTGTAGGCGCGGACCTCGTTGCGGACCTCCACCGCCCGATCGTCGGCCCAGCGGGTGCTGGCCGCGGCCAGGGTGTTGATCTCGATCTGGCTCAGCCCGGTCTCCTGACTGGGGCTCTGTCCGGTCCTGCTGGTGTAGATCTCGCGCAGCCGGGTCTGGCGCTCCGGCGGCAGCCAGGCCATCTCGTTCAGTTGGAAGTCGTCCATCTGCGCGGCGGCCCGGTAGGCGTCCACGCGCTGGCTCTGGGCGGTGTCCAGCTCCCGGTCGCGATCTTCTTTCGCCCGCCGGTAGGCGGCGTCGATCTCGGCGGCGCGCCGGGTCACGGTGCGGATCAGCCCGTCCCGCCGCGCGTGCACCTGGTCGGCGTAGGAGCCGCCGCCGCCGTTGGCCGCCACCGCGTCCGCCGTGGCGCGGTTGCGCTCTGCCTCGGTGGCGATGGTGGAGGTGAGCTCGTCGTGGGCCTCGCACACCAGGGTGGTGGCGTCGGCGGTGCTGGAGACCAGATCCTCGCGGGCGGCCAGCTCCTCTTCCTGCAACACTTGTTGCCGATCGGCGATGGCTTGGTCCAGCTCATCGGCCGAGACCCCCGCCTGGGTTGCGATGTCGCGGTACTGGGTGGTGAGTTCGCGGCTGAGATCGGCCAAGTGGGGATCGTTGCCGTAGTCGGGCAACTCAGCCTGCAGGGTGCCGCCGGGGAAGGCCGCGCGGCGGGCCTGGCTCAACATCTGGCGCGCCTCGTTCTCCGGCCGCGCCAGCAGCCGGGCGAAGACCTGGGCCATCTGGGTGCGGGCGTTGGGGGTGGGCGTCGGTACCGGCTGGGGTGGATGGGGGGCGAGGGTGGCGGCGCCGCTCTGCTGCTCTGCAACCTCGGGCGGATTGAGCATCTGCTCGCGCAGGTCGAGGAGCGGCTGGCGCGGATCGTCCTCCATCGACATCAGGTTGCCGTCGTCCAGGACATGGTGGGCCTCGCGGATCCGTTCGGGCGGCAGCGGCCGCGCCCCCAGGCGCGGTGTGTTCTCCAGGGGCGTCCGTACCAGGGCGGCGAAGCTCTGCTCGGGGAGGGTGCGCCCCGCCGTTTCTTCCACCCGCTGGGTGGCCGTGGGCACCGGGTTCTCCGCGGTGGGTTCGGGCGGCACCGGCATCTCCTGAGGCGTTTCGGGCATCTGCGCCCGGGCCGACTCCGCCACGGCGGGTTCGATGAAGTGGATCTCCTCCTCACGCTGCCGCGCGTGCCCGACGACGCCGCCGCCGCCGGTGGAGATGGCGGGCTGCGGGATGGCCTGGGCCTGCGCCTGAACCTGGCTGCGGAGGGCGGCCATTGAGCCGCCGCCCCCACCCGATGCACCCCCGCCGCCTGACAGGGATCCGCCCGCCTCGTCCAGGGCGGGCTCTTCGGCCGTTTCCTTCGCCTCTGCGGATCCCTTCGCGTCGCCGGTTTCCTCCGCTTTTTCCATGGGTCCCGGCGCGGCGGCTTCCTCTACTCCGGCGGCCGCCCCGATCTCTGCGATCGGAGCCGCGTCCGCGATCAGCGCAGGGGCGGTGGCGCCGGCGGCGGTGCCCTGTTCCGGTGTGGCACTCCCGTGGGTTTTGGGTCGCGCTTCAGAGAACTCCGTGGAAGCCTGCGGGGGACCCGCAGGCGCGGGGGTTGCCTTGGGCGCCTCACCGGTCGCGCGGCGCTCGGGCGAAGAGGCTTGCAGCTCAGCAGGAGCCACGGCGGGATCGGCCCCTTGCGCCGTTGTGGGGGCGGAAGGCGAAACGGCGGTACTCTCTGTCCCGATGGTTGTCGCAGGCTTCGCTTGAACGGGACCGGATCGCGGGGCGGTGGAGGGGTTTGCCTCCAACCATGCGGGGGTGCGTCCGGCGCTCATAGCTCGGTACCCGGAGAGGAGGGCGTCCGGAGCCGCTTCGGGTGATCCGTGGCATTCCGCCCAGGGACCGTTCCAGGCTCCGGTTCGCGGAACCTCACAGCCCGAGGCGGAGGCGTCCACGGCCGGGTGCGCCTCTGCTCGCACCGACTCGACGGCGTCGCCCAGCCTGTTTTGCAGGTAGGCGGGAACCTCGACAGCCTCGCGGGCTGGAGGTGGGGCCGGGCGCGGCTTCGGTCTGGGTTCCCGGTCGGCCTTTGGCTTCTGGGTCGCGCCGACACTCATGAACGGAGATTCCGCGTCCGCGTGGCGCCAAAGAGGCTGCCCGGATCCCGTGGGCGATTATCGTTCATCGGCGCCGGCCTGAACGATCTGGCTTAGCCGTGCCGGGATCTCCCGGCCGATTTTGCGGTATTCCGCCTGGAGGCCGACGAGCAGGTGCCCGGCGGTGATCTCCACTGTGTCTGCGTATGCGGCTGCGGTGAGTACCACGTTGCGCAACTGCCCCCCCGCGAAGGGGCAGTAGCTGGCCAGCAGGCGGTAAACGGCTTCGCCGGGCCCGCGCCCACCCAGGTGGCTGCGCCACAGCGCCAGACGCTCCTCGAACCCCGGTTGTGGGAACTCCACGATGAAATCGAGGCGGCGGGTGAAGGCGCCGTCGATGCGCTCCCGGTTGTTGCTGGTCAGGATGACGATACCTGGATGGTTTTCGATGCGGGTGAGTAGAAAGTGGGTGAGCATGTTGGCGAAGCGCTCTCCCGTCTCTTTTCCGTCCGTCCGGCGGCCAAAGAGGGAATCGGCCTCATCGAACAAGAGCACCACGTCCGCCGCCGCCGCGATGTCCAGGAGAGCCGAGAGGTTCTTCTCGGATTCGCCGATGTACTTGTTCATGACGGCCGAGAGATCCACCCGGTAAAGCGGCGCGCCCAGGCGGGTTGCGACGTAGCCGGCCGCCAGGGTCTTGCCGGTGCCGCTCTCGCCGCAAAACAGCGCGCGCAGGCCAGCCGTGGGAGTCTGGCTCAGGGTGGCACCGAGGCCCTGCCAGAGGGACTCCCGCTGGCGGGCGCGGTCGAGCAGCCGTTCCAGCTCCTCCGCGACGAGGGGGGGCAGCACGATGGCGCCGGGTTCGATCCGCCTCTCCACCGGCTGCGCCAGCAGGCGCAGCCGTTCCGCTCCGAGCTGCCGGCGGGCATCGGCGACGTGCGCCGCACTCACCGGCTCTCCCCGCCGCCTGGCCACCAGTCTGGTGCTCGCCCCCAGATCGGCGATGGCGGGACCGCTCAGCAGGGCGGCGCCGGCAAGGGTGTGCGCAAGCGTTTCGCTCCCATCGTCGGGAGCGGCGTTCAATGCCTTGCCCCATAACCGGGCCCGCTGTGTTTCGTCGGGCAAGGGCAGGATGATTTCGATCAGATCGGGGCACTCCACGGCGCCGTCGGTACCGAGCAGGATGACGACCGGAACCCCTTCGGGCAGCGTCCCCGGCCGCCACACCTCGCCGGGTCCGAGCGCCGGTTGCAGCACCGGCAGCCAGCGGCCGTAGCGGCAGGCGAGGGGAAGGGCCGGATCCTGCTGCCACACGTCGAGCGGGATCGAAAGAGCCCGCCGTGTCAATGTGCGCGCCAGGGCCTGGGCGAATAGGCGTCGGCCGCTATGGGGATGGCCTCGCACGATGAGGCCGCGCGCGCCGGGGCGGATCCCAACGCTGCCGCTGAGCAGATCGGCCAGCACCGGCAACTGCGGCAGCACCGATTCCGGGAGCAGATCCGGATCGCCCTCCTCCAGCAGGGTGCAGAGGGGCCAGCCGCCCGCCTGCTCCAGGAAGACCGACCAGTAGCCCGGCTTGATGCGCAGGGTCTTGAGGGGCAGGGGCAGGTCCGATTCCAATTGCGCCAGCCCGGATTTCACCAGAGGCGATTCGGGCAGATCCAACGGCGACAAGGTACCGGGTCCGAAGAGGCTGTCGAGCATGGCGCAGCAGAGGTGGGCGGTGGGGCGGGGCTGGCGGCCGGGCGCCTGAAGCTCCGCCAGGGCCAGGTTGATGAGGTGGCTGCGCTCCACCTCGCCGAGCAGCGTCAGGAGCAGGGCCTCGGGCAGATGAAGCCCCTGATCGCGAATGAACTCCGCCAGGGCGCCCTGGCGCGGCGGCCAGCTCCTCTGGAGGCGTGCGACGGCAGACTCCCATGGCGGATCGCTGGCGTCGGGCAGCAGCTCGCGCGCCTCCTTCAGCAGCAGGCCGGGGAGACCGCTCTCCACCGGGAGCGTCTGGCGCCAGAACCGGAGGAGGCCAAGCCTCAGCAGCCCCGCCAGCGACTGCCAGAGGGGGGGCTCTGCCAGGGGCGAAGCCGCCGGATTGAGTGCGCTCCGTTCACTCATAGTGGAAAGTGACCACCCTTCCGAGCCAGGGGAGCCAGCCGGGGTTGATGTCCAGTCCCGCCAGCCGCACCGGCAGTTTCACCGCTTTGAGGGAGGCGTAGAGATCCACATGGCTGGGGGTGGCGCGAACGCGGGCCTCCAGATGCAGCAGTTCGGGGCGCCATAGATCCCTCACGCCGTACCAGCGGCGCGCCAGGGCCAGTAGCGGTTCACGGGCCGGGAGCGGCGGCAACCGCTCCAACTCGGACGGATGATCGAAACCCAGCTGGGCGGCGATGAAGCCGACCAGGGGGTCCGATTCCTCCAGTTGCAGTTCCTGCCCGAGCCGGTACAACCAGCCCCAGCCGTTGGGCAACTGCTCGAACCAAGTCCCCATCAGTGCCTGAGGCTCAGGGCGATTGAGAAAATTGAGCAGGTAAAGCAGGCCCCCTTGCGCGGTGGGGAAAGGCTCGAAGTCATGGTCCCACGTCGGACCAGGGGGCGGCGGCGACGGCCGGGTTTTGAGAAGGGCCGACATCCGCGGTTTGTACCTGTCGGCCCCGGGGTGTGGCGCCATGGCCGCTTGCCCATCCGGAGTGGAGGGATCCGATGCTGCGCGCAAGGGGTGTCCCTGCGCTCCTGACGCCGGCGGCGTTCCCTGGTACGAAGTCACGGATGGCGCAGGGGCGGTGGCGATGCCGTGCGCTTCACGACCCTCCTGAACATTGCTCGTCGCGCCGGTTTCTGCGGTAGCGGCTTTCCAGTCGGTGGGCGTCTCCCCGGCGACCGGTGATGGGGGGGAGGGAGCGTCATCCGGGGTGCTTCGGTGGTTCGCTGCACGCTCTTTATCCCGGCGGACCGTGTCCTTACCCGTAACGGACGCCGTCATGGTCCGATGGAGCCCGGCCAGGAGCATGGCCGGCTTCCGCTGCAGCATGAGCGGCACCGCCTCCTGGCCGGCAAGCGACAACCCGAGCCGGTGACGGGGATCGGGGAGCGGAAAATGGCGCACTACCGGTGCCCACCGGGCGAGGAGGGCGCCGGGGATCCGGAACGCCGGTTCGGCCCCGCTCCCCTCGCTGCCGGTTTCCAGCGCTGTTTCCACCTCCGCCACCTCCGGGAGGGGGAAACCGCCGTGCCAGGCCAGCGCCTGCATCACCCGGCGGGCGTCCGTTTCGTCCATCCCTCTCCAGATCTCGTCGAGCGCCCGCAGCCGCTCCAGCCGGGCGCAGATGGCGGGCAGATGGGTGATGTGTTCCGTCAGAAGATCCGCCACGGCACGGGAGCGAGAAAGTGGGAAGAGGCGGGCCCAATGGCGCCAGTACCAGCGTTCGGCGGCTTGTCCCCGCGCCAGATCCGCCAGCAGGGCGGCCAGCATCTCCGTGAGATCGGCGAAGCGCACCACGTTGTCGTCCGTGCCGCCGAAGATCTGTTCGCGGGCCTCCTGGAGCAGTTTGCGCGCGAGCCGGCCGCGCGGAGCGCGCCCCTCCAGCCGGCGTATAAAGACCCAGCTCTCGCCGGGGGGCTGCGGCCAGTCGGCCCACTCGATCTCCCGCCGCAGCGCCCGCACCCCTTCCGGCGGCACCGATCCTCCGTGCGCGGCGCGGATTCGCAACCGGTGGATGGCGAGGGTCTCCTGGCGCAAGTCGCTCATATCCGGTGACGGTGGCTACAGCTTCTGCTTGGTGAGCTTGCTGGCCACCACGCGGAAGCGCGAATCGATCCGGATCTCGGGTTGCACCAGATCCACGATGCTGACGCGCGTGCTGTCGGGGGTGTGATCCTCCACCGCGAGCAGGGCCACCACCCGTTGATCGGGATCGAGGAGTTGCAGACGGGTGCCCGGCGCGGGGGCGCGATTCAGCTTCACCTGCAGCCTTTCGCCCACGCGGGTCCGCCCCGGCGCCGCATGGACGCTTCCGTGGACGATCTCCTGGGGATCCCCGAGGGAGGCATGGATGAGCAGGGCGCGGATCATGTTGCGGTAGGCGCTGCGGCTGTTGGCCGGGGCGTCGGGAGCCAGTTGCGCGAACCACCAGGCGATCAGCTCCGCCACGGTGCGGGTGGCGTTGAAGTCGTCCGCCTCCGCGCGCTCCAGGCCGGGCCACCAGGAGACATCCTCCACGCGGATCCGGTCGTCCTCCGCCAGTTGGCCCCACTGCAGGCGGATGGAGCCCGGAAGGACGCTGAGCCGTTCGAGCAGGCAGGCGGCGGCCTTTTCCAGCCGGTCCTTGAGATCCTGCGCCTCCTTGCGCAAGGGGCCGCTGACCAGGGCGAGATCCTCTAGCGAAAGTATTTTGGCCGCTTCGGCCTGGAGTTGCAGGCGGCTCGCCATCAAAGCGGGGAGCGTGAATGAGGACCACTGCTGCATGACGGCGCGGTTCTGCATGTACACCGTCTGCAGGCGCGCCTGGAGCGAGCCCGTGCCGGCGCTGGTGGGTAGGACGGCAGGACGCGCCTTGAAACGCGACTGCCGGATCTGGCCGAGAAAATCGAGCTGACCGAAGGCAGGCAGCCGCGCGTGCAGCGGCTTCAGGCGCACCCAGTCGTCCATGGGGATTTCGCAGACCGTCTGGAAGAACGGCGTCAGCGCTTCGGGGAGATCCACATCCACCTCCCAGTCGCATCCCGGTATGACGTCGCCGCCGCCGCCATGGCGCAGGGCGAGGGGATCGGCCAGCGCCGCGCTGACCGGCGCCGCGCGCACCCGGACATAGTAGAGTCCGCGCAATGCGGTGGTGAGGATGCGGCTCCTCTCCTTGTTCACCGCGTAGACGCGGCGCCAGTCCTCTTCCAGCAGACGCTGGGCGACGCCGTAATCGCCCAATTGCTCGACGCGGAAGCGGTCGAGATTTTCCAGGGTTTCGCGCGCCACGCGGATCATCCCCGCCAGCTTCTCCAGTTGTCCCATCTTGGCGGTCCGCTCGCTGAGCTTCCCTTGCAGCCGCCGCTCCAGGGTGCTGTAGCGCGCTTCGCAGATGGCGATCCACTGGGTGAGGATGCGCCCCGCCTTGAACAGGGCGTGGTAGCGGTACTGGGTCAGGAGCAGCGAGCGCTTCCTGGCGTCGACGACGCCATTGGCCGTGGCCGCCTTGGTGGCCAGATTGTCCAGCACCGACGGGGATTCCAGGCGGCTGCTGCGTTCAAAGGGGCTGACGTCGCCGGGGCCCTCGCCCGCCTCGTCGGCGCGGCCCACGCGCTGGAGGTCGCTGCGCAGCGAAGAGGCGTCGGTGGAGTCGAACAGATCCTTGAGCGAAACCAGCAGCTCCCTCATGCCGAAGTAGGCCTTGGCGTACTCGTTGATTTCGGGGCTGATGTGGTCGATGACGCCGAAACGGTACTCCTTGGCCTCGAAGGCGGGCTTGTTCACCGGTTGTCTGGCGATCTGCGAAAGCAGGTTCAGCCTGTTGGCGTTGATCCCCAGTTCCAGGGCGGAGAAGGTCTGCGGCTTGCTCGCGAGCCGGGGGTTGACGGCGGTGGTGGCGGCGGTCCAGTTAAACGAGGTCCGGTAGGCGCCGGTGCCGGTCACGCCGGTGACGGGGGCGGGGGCGGCCTGCGTGGTCGCGACATCGGGCGTCACCTTCTGCATGTCGGCGTAGGGAAGCCAGCGCGCCACCTGCAACCCGCTGCCGTCGCCCGCGACGCCCCCCGCCAGCGCCGCCAGGGCGACGGTCTGCGAATCCAGTTGCTGGCGCATGAGGAGCAGGAGGTCGCGGGTCTTCTCCACCCGCGCGCGCATGGCGCGGGCCTGGTTTTCAATGGCCTCCAGCTCCACGAGGCCCACGGAGTATTGGATCACCAGGCCGTCTTCCGCGGGCGGTGCGACCTCGGAGGGGGCGCCGTCGACCAGCCATTTCGTGTAGAACCCGGGCGCGAAGAGTGGATCGCTTTTGAGGTCCCTGTCGAACGGATAGGGGATGTCGCTGTTGCCCGGATCGAGCTGCGCGGCTGCGCGTTTTAGGAAATCTTCGTAAAAGGCGAGCGGCACCACGGGAGGGAGGTCCGGCTTTGGGAGATCCAGCTGCTTGAACTGCGCCGGGTCCAGCACCCGTTTTTCCTTCGCGACCGTCTCCTCGGGGGTTGCCAGGGGGGGCTCGTCGGAGGGCTCCAGATAGTAGAGGTAATCGAACTGTTCCCGCCATTTGTACCAAGCGTCGTAGGCGCGCATGTAGAAACGGAACACGTCCTGCGCCAGCCGCTCGTCGATCTGGGGAATGTCGAGCAGATCGGGGCGATAGTCCGGCTCGTTCACCGCCAGCAGGAGACGGATCTTGTCGCCGGCGGGCTGGCGCACGTCAATTACCCGTCGCGCGATGTGCCGGTTCAGCAGCTCCGGAATCGCCTCCTCCGGCACCGGCACCATGTCGATCCCCAGGTGGTGTTTGCCCGAGGCCGACTGCTCCGGTAGCCAGAGCAGGGTGGGGGAGACGGCGTCGGGGTTCTGCAGCCAGTCCAGGGGGAGCTGGCCCGCCGCCGGGAGAAAATTGAGGTGCAGGTTGTCTTTCAGGAAATCGGCGAGGGAGTCCCCTTCGCCCAGTTCCAGGGCGGCCCGCTCCATCACCCGGCGCATGGCGGCGCCGGTCTGGCTCAGCAGCACCCGGTAACCGCTGGCGGGCAGCGCCTCGTAGCGCCCCGCCTCCACCGAGATCCATTGCGGATGGAACTGGCCCTTCGCGTTGGGGGCGATGGCCACCAGCGCCAGGGGCACGGCGCTGCCGAGGGCGGTCATGAAGGCGCCGTCCACCCGGTCCGCCGCCACCCAGTTTTCAATCAGCTCGCGGGAAAAAACGCCACTGGTGAGGGCGCTCGGGGCGATGTTGAGCCGGTGCAGCCCCAGGGTGCCGGTGACCACGAGGCGGGTGTCGCGGGTAGGGTCCAGCTCCTTGCGTTGGCAGGGATCGACGGCCGGGGCGTCGATTCGCCCCCCATCGCGCCGCAGCAGCAGGTAATAGACCCCGGTGGGGTCGTCCACGCCGTTGGCGTCGAGCCAAACGTCGATGAGGTACCGCCACTCCGCGTGCAGGGGGTGGTAGAGGGTGATGGCCCGGCCGCCGGCATCCACCGCGAGGCCTGGATTGACCACGAACCCGTCGGTCTCGGCCCCCCGGGGGCCGAGGGTGAGCTGTAATCCATGGACAATGCCGGAGGCGGTCCGTCCCCGCAGCAGGGAGGTCAGCCGCATGTCCATGTAGGCCTGTTCGCGCTCGAACTCCTCTTCGCCGAGGTGGCGGCCGGGGAACATGTGCACCCGCTCGAAACGGCGTGCGCTTCCGGCGGGGATACTGGCCACCGGCTCGTGGAGCAGAATCAGGGTCATGGCGCGCTACTCCTTGCTTCAGGGCACCAGATCGGCCCACTGGCTGATAAGGCCCGGTTCCAGCATCATCGCCTCGCCCGAGTCGACGACCAGTTGGGGGAGGGGAATGCCCGGATCGGAACTGGCGATAACGAGGCGGAAATCCTCCAGGTACCCGTTCCCCGCCAGGGCGTAGAGGGTCTGCCACGTCAGGAGGTCATATTCGCGCCCCATGAGCGTCAGGAGAAGGGCGGTCTGCCGTACGACGTAGGCGCTGCCGCCAAACTGAAGCGCCATGTCATCGACGGCTTTCTGCCCCGCCTCATCCTGCGGCGGGCGCAATTCGGCGAGCGTGTTCAGGCCCATCCGGCTCAGGAACACCGCATCTTCGTCCTGAATCAGGCCGCCTTCGATGGCCGGGTTGCCCCCTTCGACAGCCTCCTCCGGAGCCAGCACCGGGGCCCCGAGCGCCAGCACGATACCGCTGATGGCGTTTTCGGCGGCACGGGAGGGGCGGCGGACATAGAAGGGTTGATTTGACCCGAGCCTGTCCCACAGCGCCTGCCACTGAGGGGCGTCGGTATCGAGGGCGTGGGGGGAGCGGATCGGATAGAGCTTGAGCCGCAACGGGTCGATCTGGGGCAGGCGCCGGCTCGCCGCGTCGTACTCCCGTTCGAGGGGCGAGGCGTAGATCCCGTAGTCGTAGTTGGAGAGGGGCACCAGCACCATCACGTTGACCGGCTCGCCACCGCTGAGATTGATGGGGGGCAGCGCCAGGGATTCGGCCTTGATGAGTTCGATGTCGGAGTGGCGGATGGGGGCGATGGCCACCTGGTAGTTCTCCGGGAAGAAGCCCTGGCGCCCCTTGACCGGATCCACCGCGTCCTTCGGCAGCGTCCCCACCGGCGGCAGCAGGGAAAAGTAATCGGTGGCGTGAAAATCGCCGCTCAGGCCGCCGCTGGTGCGGGCGGTGAGGATGTCCGTGAGCAGCTTTTCATACTGCCGCGAGAGATCGGCTTGGCGATCGCTCGGTTCCGGTTCGGCGCGCACCGGATGGCGCAACAGCTCCGCATCGAGCCATTGCGGGGTGTCGTCCTGGATAGCGAGGATCCCGAGGGCCACGGCGTCTTCCGGGATCGTGCCGCTCAGATCGTTGCCGAAGAGTTCCGCCATGAGGCGGGAGCGCACCAGCAGCGGGCTCTGCTGCGGCAGCGGCAGAGGCAGGGGGACCAGTCCCATCTGCACCGATTCGGTCACCGTGGCGTATTCGAAGCCGCGCCTGGCGCTGAGATCCTTGGGGAACACCTCGGCGATGTCGGTGTTCACCTCGGCGTAACGCAATACCACCGCATAGAGGGCGCGGTTGAAACGGCGGTAGTTGCCATCGTTGAGGGAGGAGATCAGGGCGCGGTCGCCCAGATTCACCTCCAGGGGGCTCCCCAGCTCCAGCACCCGCCCGGCGGGGGTGAGCGCCTGTCCGGGCTGAAGGGTGAGCACGCCGGTGAAGCAATCGAAACTCAGCTCAAGGCCGCCCATGATGCCGTTGCCCAGCACCCGCCCCAGCTCCCGCAGACGCTGGTCCACGTAGATTTGATCCCGCGTCAGATCCTCGGCGGTGAGGAGCCGGCCGTCGAAGTAATGGGTTCGGGTAAGGCGTGGATCGATGTCGGCGATGGAGTCGAGCCCGTTGGCGGCAAGGGTCTTCTTGCCCAGGGGTTGGAACATAATGTCGCTCATCGTTGGCCTCCGTTCAGGACTGGCGGGCGAGCCAGGCCAGCTGACTGGCGCTGACCAGGAAGGGACGCGCCAGATTGTTGATCTCGATCCGTTCGGGATTGACCACCAGGGCGTTGACGTCGGTCGTCTCGATGGCGATGCGGGCCAGCAGGAGCCGCGCGCCCCGTTCGAACTGATCGTTGACTTCCCTGGTGTCTATCCCGCCGTCCAGCGCGTGCAACAGGCGGGCGTGGAGCTCCAGCTGGGCGCGGGCGGGGCTCTCCGCGGCCAAGGCGGCCAGGGTCGCCTGCTCGGCATCGGTGAGGGTGGGCAGGACGTCGGCCACCGGGGGGTGGTTGGCCCAGGGTCGGTAGCCCTCCTCGTCATCGCCGGGAGGCAGTTCGGGGATAAGCTCCAGCATCACGCCGTCGGCGGTGCGGCTCGGCTGCACGGCGTCCGTGCTCAGGTTGAGCTTGCGCGCCAGCACCGGCTGCTGAGCCACGGGGCAATCCTTCTGGCGCACGCACACCTTCAGCCAGAGTTTGTCGGCGGCATCGTCGTAGCCTTCGCGCAGATCCTCCTCGCTCTGGGCCGCCAGCCACCGGCCGAGGTCGACGCAGTAGGTTTCGTGGATCAGCACCTCCCGCCCCAGACCGTCGATGCCGATCCCGGGGCCCACCAGCAGGCGTACGGCAACGGAGTCGTCGGGGTTGGCGAGACTCTCCATGCTCACCCGCATGCCCGCGAGGGTGCCGTGGCCCTGGAGCCAGTAGTGATGGCGGTTGAGGCGGCGGCGGTGATAGGCCTGTTCGTCCCGGGTGGCTTCCAGCCCCAGCATCATGCCCGCTTCGTAGGCCACCCGTCGCAGGGGTTCCGCCAGGGTGGCGTCCTGTTCCAGGGTGGTGAAATCGTCGTTGGTCTCCATTCAGCCTCCTCAAAGTGCGGGCGCGAGCGTATTGACGTCGGCGGGGGAAAACGCCGCGGGATTCTTGAGTACCCCTTCCCGGCCCAAATAGGTGTCGTTCAGAGTGACCCGGCGGAACTCCGGCGTGGTTTCGATAAAGGTGTCCACCGCCAGCAGGGGGGCGTTCCCCAGCACGAACGGGTGTTCGGTCTCGAAGATCCGCCACTGCAGCCAGGCGGGGAGCTGGGCCGCCAGCACCTCTTCCACCACGGTGCGCAGGCGGGCGCCGCGGCCGTGGAGCAAGACGGTGATCTTGTGCGCGTACTCGTCGAAGAACTGCTTCACCTGGGCCGCCTCCTCCAGGGTGGCCAGCTCGGGAGAGAAGAGCGCCAGGAATTGGCGGGCGTCGCTCTCCGACAGGATCAGGCTGTCGCCGACGATGCTGTTGCCGCTCATGCCCGTGCCCAGTGTCAGGGGGTGTTCGGCATCGTCCATGGCGATTCCGAGGAGGGTGGCCATCGTGCGGCGCAGGCGGAAGTTCTCCACCAGGACGATCTCGCCGCGCTGCACGCCGCCGTCGCTGGCGATATCCAGGGCCAGGCTCACCCCATAAAGCGTTCCCTTGAATTGCTGCACCAGGGTGGCCTCCCGGACCAGACGGCGCCGGCGCGCCTCGGGCCAATGGAGAGGCAGCGTGGTGCCCAGCGCGTCCGCCAGCCAGGGGAGGTGGCCGGCTGGGGCGGCATCGGGGTGTACCAGCTCATCGCTGGCGGCGATCCGCCCCTCGATGGGGGTGAGCACCCCCTCGAAGGCGGCCAGCAACCGCTCCCGCACATCGGCACCGTTGGCCGCGGCGGCGGCGTCGCCAGGATCGGACTCCGCCTCCTGGCGGTAGAGCTCCGGCAGATAGGCCTCCTGGTAGGAGAAGCGCGGGTAGTAGACGCGGATGGCGTGCACGCAGGGGGTCTGGCTGCCGTTGCCGCGCAGGGTGATCCGCAACTGCAGGCAGCGGCCGGTGAGGCGGCGCACCGCCCCTTTGGGCCGTTGCAGGAGGAGCTCGAACAGACCGCCGACCCCCGGTTTCCACTCGGCGAGCGAGCGGGAGAAGCCCAGCTCCGAGGGGAGGGGGTTCCACACGGGGGAAGGCTGCGGAATGACCTCAGCCTCGGTGCAATCGCCGGGATCGCTGCCTGCACAGAGCTTCACCCCGATCTCCACGGCGCAGCCGGGGGGGATGGTGGCGTCCAGATAGAGCCGGTGCCAATGGGTGTCGGGCTGGCCCGAATCGAGGATCGTGGCCAGGGTGCCGCTCCCCTCCAGGTGATACTCGGGCCGGCGCAGGGCGTGCAGCTCGCGCGGGCGGGGTACAAACCCGGGGTAGTCGGGATCCTCCTCCGCCTGATAGCGGAGCTGGCCGTCGGCGCTGCTGACGAAGCGGGGCACGGCCAGGGAGAGCATGGGATAGCGTTCGTGCACCAGGTGCGCGGTGCCGGCGCTTCCGGCGGAGTCCCACCGGAGTTCCAGGATGACGGCATCGCGCTTTTGGAGGGCGCTGTCGCCGAGCTCCTTCGGCGCGAGCGCCGCGAGGCGGCCGGGCATGGGATAGCTGGCGTCGGCGGCGAGGGCGAGATCGATAACGAAGGGGAGGTCGCCGGCGCAGGCGTGCAGGCGGAGCGCGCTGTCGGCCCGAGGATCGCGGGGGCGCGTCACGATGGCCTGAGCGCCGTTGCCGTCGTGAACGAGTACATAGATGGAGGCATCGTCGCCGCACACAGCCAGTGCCTCCCAGCCTTCCGGCAGGCTTTGCGCCCAGCGCAGGCGCAGGGCACCGGGATTGAGGATCTCCGGCTCGAACCGCGCCGGCTGCGGCTCATAGGGAAGGGGGAGCGGCTCACCCTCGCACAGCAGCAGATGGTTCGCGGTGACGATCCAGATCCGGTTTTCCCCGTCCACCCAGCCACGGCGCGGAGGGGGCAGGGGATCCCCGGCGGGATCGGCGCTCAGATCGCAGTGGGTCTGCCAGCGGCGGACCAGGTGGAACACCAAGAGGCCGTGCTGGTTTGTGCCGTCGGTGAATGGCAGGGCGAGGCGGCCGTCCCCCCCCAGGGCCATGTCGGCGAAGGCGCCCAGGGGGGCCGCCACGTCGGCCAGCGCGTCGTCCTGGAGCGTGAGAAAGCCGCGCCCGCTGTTGAATTCCACGGTGGTCCGATCACCGCTCAGCCGGGCCATCTGATTAAAGCTGTCCAGGGCCAGCGGCGTTGCCGTCTGCCAGGCGGAGAGCGCCCCGGCGGGATCGGAGGCGGGCAGGCGGAGGCTCTGGTTCTGGGCGAGCGTCAGGGCCTCCAGCGCCGTATTCCAACACAGTTCCGCGGCATCGTGCTCGAACTCCCCGGCGCTGCGCAGCAGGAAATAGGGGGTGCTATTGACGTCCATGCGGCCTCACTGCCCCTTCAGCACACATCGGGAATAACGGGGACGGGAACGCCCCGGACGGAGGTCGCGGGCTGGCCTTCCAGCGTGCCGATCCCGTCCGGCAGGGCCGGGGTGCCGACGCCCGTCTCCACCCGCACCCCGAGCAGCTCGGGCAGCTGGTAGTGTTTCAGGGCGATCTCTTCGTTCTCCGCAAGGCGTCTCCAGCCCTTCTTGCCCTTCACGAAGAGGGCCAGTTTGTTGACCGCAAGCACCCCCTCCACCCGCGCCACCCGGGTGGCCAGCTCATTGGCGCGCACGCCGCCGCCCATGGGCCAGCCGCCGCCTCGGGCCCCGCCCGGAGCGACAGGCCAGAGGTAATCCAAGAGCGTGTATTGCACATCC
Source organism: Thiohalomonadaceae bacterium (assembly GCA_041677345.1). GTDB lineage: Bacteria > Pseudomonadota > Gammaproteobacteria > Thiohalomonadales > Thiohalomonadaceae > JALOAT01. Next base: position 15,925 of record JBAYQE010000013.1, on the reverse strand, counting down.
AGGAGGGTCTGCTGTTCGGTCTCGGCGTCGCGCACCTGCACCTTCACGCCGATCGCCACGGGCACGAACTGGGGGCTCAGGACGTAAAGCTCCGTCCCGATCATGACGCGGTTGAGGAGGTAACCGAACACATCCTTGAGCAGCCCCTGGGTCGGTTTGGGAGTGTGGCCCAGGGCCGGTTCGCCGGGAGGGAGCACGAAGACGCTGACCACCCCGGGCACCCCTTCCCGGGCCGCCTCGATGCGGGCGCCGGGCAGAAAGCCCGCCCGCACTTCGGCGCGGGCCACCGGGATCACCGGATTGGCTTCGGTGATGGCCTTGAAATCTTCCTTGGTGACCGCGCGGTTGCGGTGGGTGAGGAACTGGGGGATGCGTTTTTCCGCCTGTTCGACACTCTCCGCATCCAGGCCGCCGGTGAGGGGCAGCTCGTGACGCAGCTTGCAGCGGGCGTTGCCGTTCACGATCTCCTTGACGGTGCCCGGCGCGAGATTGCCGCCCGTGCCGCCGCCGAAGAGATAGGCCGCGGCGCGGATCCGCTTGCCTTGCGGCGGCCGCTTTCCGGCGGAGATCCCATCGCCGAAGCGGACGTATCCGCTCTGGGAGTCGAGGGTGTAGACCTTCGCGTCCGGCGCCTGGCCCGCCAGGAAATCGACCCGCTGCCAGGGGACGAAGGCGCCGTTCTCCTCCACCTCCAGGCGCAGAGTGGCGGCGTCAATCTGCTGATCGGGAAGGGCGATCACCTGATCGGGCTGACCGGTGCCGGTGCCCACGCTCACCCCTTGTCTGAGCCCCTGCGCCAGTACGTCCACGCCGTTGATGCCCAGGTAACTCAACCGCAGGCCGGGATGCTCCGGGCAGCGCAGCCGCAGCCAGAGGGCCACGCGCGCCGCCTCCACCCTGTCGGCCAGCTCAGGGGGCTGTTCGCCCACGCCGCTGAACATGGGATCGACCTGGGCGAAACTCTCGAAAAGCGCCGCGTTCCTGGGCAGGCGCAGGCGCACCACCCCTGCGCGCCGGCTACCGTTGGAGCTGTCCGAAAGCAGCTCCAGCGGCAGATAGATGGCCTCCCCCTCTTCGCCAAGAGAGGCCAGCTCCCACACCAGCTTGCGCGGATGGAGTTCGCTGATGGCGTCGCCTTCCAGATGGTCGGCGGGAGCAATGGCGATGTTGAGGATGATCCCAGCGAGATTCTGCCTAACCGTCGCGAGTTGGTCTTCCAGTCCCTTTGGCACGATGCAGGCCAGATAGAAGGCATGGTCCAGGGATCCGGCAAGGGTGAGCGTCTCTTTGCCCGGTTCGAACCGGCGCGGCTGGAAGGGAGTCGGCGTTTCGCCCTTGCGCAAGCCGAACTGCTCGGTCAGATCCTGCAGGGTCAGGCCCATGGCCGCCAGATCGGCGCCGCTCAAGGTCTGCTTCACCGCGACCTGCAGACTCAGATAGGTGGGCTGGACTTCGCCTACGGTCGTGAGGGTCTGCTTGGCCGCTTTCAGTTGGGATCCGTCGGCGAGCAGCGGCGGCAGTTGCGCGCTGGCGCCGTTGGCATCCACGCAGACCACGCCGCGCGCGGCGCGCGCGGGGCGCAGAGGGATCTGCAACAGGTTGAGGAACACCCGGCGCTGCCGCTCCGGAATCAGGTTGGCGCGGTAAAGAATCGTCTCCGTGAGCCAGGCGAAGAGATCGATGAAACTGTGGACCGGATCGCCGGGGGCGATCTGCGTCAGTTCCGGCAGATGGGCGGCGAGGCGCGCCTTGGCCTCGGCCACGAGATCGTCGAAACGACGATCGTCCAGATTGGGAACCGGTAATGGCATTCCAAACGTCCTCGTCAGCGGGCCGTCACGCGCTCTGGCCCAGGTTGAAGGTGAACCCCAGCTCCGCGGGGATCCGGGCGAAGCGCATCCGGTAGCGGATATTGATGTGCACATCCGCCACGCTGGTGGGGCTCTCGGCCACCTCCACCTCTTCCACCACGATGCGTGGTTCCCATTGCGCAAGCGACTTGCGTACCACGCCGGCGATCAGATGGCGGGTGGTCTCGTTGTTGGGCTGATGGACGAAGTTGAACAGCCCGGCGCCGAAATCGGGACGTTGCAGGCGTTCCCCCGGGCGGGTGAGCAGGATGTTAAGGATCACCTCGCGGACGCTCGCGTCGTCGCGGGTCCAGCTCAGGCGGCCCTCGGAATCCAGGCCGCCCAGGGGCCAGCTTTGAATGTTGGGCAGGGGTGTGCGCATGGGAGCGATTGCCTCACTTCATCTTCGGGAACGGCAGACAGATCCGCACCCAGGGGAGCCAGAAGAACACGATGTTCAGCAGCGAGATCATGATCATCAGCAGGATCATGGCGATAAGGGTGACCACCGGCAGGCTGAAGGAGCAGATCCACTGGATCCCCAGATCGCGCCCGGGCTCTCCCTTCGGCACGGTATCGGGACCAATCCCCTTCTCGGGCTTCAAGCGGCTCAGCAGATTGAAGGTGTCCGAGGGGGTGATCATGGCGGCACCTTTTGCCAATCCCCGTCTGAGATCCGAGAGCGATGGGATCTGGATCAGCGAGGGGCGGCTCGCCTCGGGGTCGAAGGGGGCGGCGACGCGGAAGCGGATGGTGCGGGCGTTGGCATCGGCCCACTGGATCTGCTCCTTGCCGTCATCGGTCTGCGATCGTACGAACGGAACCACCTGGTAGAGATCGTTGGCTCCTTGCGTGAATTTCGGCAGCGGGATCTCCCTCACCTGGGCCAGGGTCTGATGGCGTAGGCGCTGTCCCAGGGCGACGCGGATCTCCTGGGCGTCATCTTCGAGCATCAGCAGCGAATGGCTCAGGGTCCCTTCGCCGTCACTTGCGGGCAGGGGATCGAACTGGCCGATGTTTTCGATGCCATTGGCCTCGCTGATGCGCTTTTCCTGTTCGGCGATCCACTTCACCAGAGGGTTGCCATCCCGCTTTTCAAAACAGGATTTCAAGTAGTCCGCCAGTGTCGACGTGGTACGGTAAGCGGCGAACAGCGCCTTGTTGTTTGCGGTGTAGCCCGCATCGCGCAAGGAGGCGGGAAGCGCGGGCAGATTGTGGAACCAAAGCTCCGTGCCGATCCGCTCCAGTTGTTCGTTGGCATCGATCCCCGCCTCTCCGACGTGATAGCGGGTCACCAGGAGGCGCAGCAGCTCAAACATGGCCTTCGACGGCCGCCCCCGATCCACCGGAACGCCGTGCTCCTTCAGCCATTTCTGTTTCTGTGAATCGCGCGATCCAAAGGGCCAGGGGAGGGAGGCGGCGGCATGACTTTGTGTCGTTTCCCACGACTTCTCATCGATGCTCTCCTGCGGATTGCGCTCGTAATAAAAGCCCCCCAGGGGCAGGTAGCCGTAGAGCAGGGTGTGGATCTTGCCGGCGGCGTCGGTGGTCTTGAGGATGTGCAGGGGGTGCACCTCCTCTCCGGAATAGGCGGGCTCGCCGGAGCGCTTGCGCAGGACGCCGCTGGCGCAGAGCCGGCGGTGGATATCGGGGTCCCGCAGCTGCGTCGGCGCGTCCCGCCAGCCCAGCGCCTCCCCCTCCTCAAGCTCCCAGGACTTCTCCCCGCCGTCGCCCACCTTGCGGATCACGAATCCGGCACTGGTGATTTTTCTCGGATCGAGGGCGGGATGGCCCAGGCGATCGCACACCACCTCGCAACAGACGAGATGAAAGGCGCGATGCAACGGCAGCCGCAGGACCGGTTCCTGACCGACATGGCGTTCGTCGGTCCGCCATGCTTCGAACTGGGGCAGATGGAACTCGCTTTTCAGAATGTCGCGCTTGAAACGGTTGACGAACTCCGTATCCAGGTAGCGATGCAGACCGCAGTGGGATTCACCGGCACGGCTTCCCTGGTAGAACGGTGGCTTGATGCGGACGGGGTGGAGCCGCGGGGAGAGGGTCATGTCGTCTCCTTTACCAGATGTTGCCCGCGCCGGGGGTGTAGGTGGTGCCCACCACGGAGGTGGCGATGACTGTGTCCGCCTGCACCACGCCGCTGAAGCGGGACATACTGGCGTTGACGGTCACGGTGGAAGCGTTCACGGTGACGGTGCTGGCATCCACGTTGACGCTGCCGCTGGTACGCACGTCGATGCCGCTTGAACTGAGCTTCACGCTCTGTTCGCCCCGCTCGATGGTGACCTCGCCGCCGCTCCCTTCGTCGATGGTAATGTGATAGCCGCTGCGCGTGGTGAGCTTCACGTTGGGATTGTTGCCGTCGGTGAAATCGAGCACCGTCGAATCCGGGGTGCGGATCACGTAGTGATCCTCCTGGGGATCGGCCTCTTCGGGCCGGCTGTCGCCGCCCGCCCAGACGCTGCCCAGCACAAAAGGCTGGTCCGGGGTGATGAAGGCCAGCACCACGATCTCCTCCTGGCGGGGAATGAAACTGGCGCCGTAGTTGCGTCCCGCCGAGGGGGCGACGACGCTGGCCCAAAGCTCCATGCCGGTGGCGAGCAGACGCACTTTGACCCGGCCGCGGTTGTCCGGATCGGCGTTATCGGTGACGCGCGCCAGTTGCAGCGCATTCATGTTGCCCGGTGCATGGAGGTTCACGGCTGCCATCCTCCTTTGTTCACTTTCAGGTGGGTCTCATAGCCGCAGACATTGTCGAAGCGGTGCACGCAGTGGACGATCTGGTAAATCCCCCGCAGCCGGGGCGATACCCCCGAGAGATCGATCTCCCGGCCGGCCTTCAGCGCCGGCTCTCCCTGGCAGACAATCTCGCCGTGGATGAAGCGCCTGGCCTGGCGGCGGAAGTGGGCCTTGGCGTAGGCCTCCGCCTCGGCGCCGCTGCGGGCGAAGGGGTGGGGCACGATTTCGGCACTGTTCCATCCCAGATCACCCAGGGTGGCGGCGGCGGTGGCTCCGCCCGGCGCGGGCGTCATGCCACCGCTTGCGGCGCTGGCGTCGGTGTCGTCCGCGAGGCTGTAGCCCTGTACCTTCGACTCGTCCGGCTGGTGGTTCAGATCGGCGACGAGGCGCACCTTCAGCGCGCTGTCCTGGGCGCTCAGGGCCACCGGGTCCGGATCCTCCTCTTCCGGTTTCGCCCGCAGGGTGTTCCCCGCGAGCCGCAGCGCGATGTCGAAGCGGCCGGCGATGCGCATCAGAAAGGCCAGATCGCTCTCGTTCATCTGAAGCCAGGTGGCGGTGAGGCTGGAGATATCGGCGTCGGCCTGCAATCCGGCGTCTCCCGCGATGCTCCGCACCAGGTCGTCAGGGCTTTGATCCTCGAAACCGCGGGAGTGGCGCACGCGGGCGAGGCGGTGGAGTCTGTCTTGTAGCAGCAGCACCAGTCCGGGGGCCCCTTCGCCGTAGCGCTCCTCGATGGCCGTGACCTCGCCCTTGAAGATGCTCACCGGATCCTCCTGACCGAATTCGATCTCCACCTCCGCCCCCAGGGCGATGTCGTCGAACACGAAACCGGGATCCCGTTCTCCTTCGGGGGTACCCCAATTGGTGAGGTGCAGCTCCCCATGGGCGCAACCGTGCAGCGGCAGGTTGATCGCCATGGCGGTGAGCGCCGATTCCATGCCGGCGCGGATCTCGCCGTTCACCTTGAATCGGGGGCGTGTGCTGACGAATGCGTTTTCGGTCATGGGCCTAGTCGATTTTCAGCCGGCTCCGGCGCTCCTGGATCAAGGCCAGGGATTGCGCAATCTCGTTTTCCACCAGGGAGAGCGGGACCTGGTGCGGCGCCGGCTCCGCCTCGGTGGCCTCGGCGGCGCCGTCGCTCACTTCTGCGATCACCTCATTGATCAGTACGGGCATCGTTTTCTCTCCTTCAATCGAATCCCACGCCGCTGTCCGGCGCGTTCTTCAACAAGGCCGCGACGGAGAGGTCGTGGCGGAGACGCTCATGGGATCCGGTGGCCGGCGACGGGCGGCCCGGCTGCCCCGCGCCGCCGTTTTGGGCGGTGTCCGCCGCCACGCCCGCGCGGCCGTCGGCCCCCGCGCCGTGGCTGCCGCCGGCTCCGGCGCTCGCGCCGGGGGCTTCCACCCGCAGGCGGAGGGCACCCGTTTGCAGCGCGGATGCGTTGAGCGCCGTTTTGGGGTTGGGGCTGAAGGCCCCGGGCACGCCGGTGCCAAGGGCCGCGGAGTTGCCGTACCTGAATGCCGGGGTCACCGGCCGATGGCTTCCGTTCCCCCCCAGGTCCACGCTCATGCCCGTGCCGGGATTCAAACCGAGGGCGATCCCTCCGCTCATGCCGAAGCCCATGCCCGTGCCGAGATTCACGCCTGGCAGCGCCAGGGCGGGGACCGCCGGCAGCCGGGGGCTCTCGATGCCGTTGAACAGCGCGTTTTCGCGCCAGTTGCCGGGGCCGTCGCTGCCTCCCGGAACGGGAACGGTGGGGTTGGAGCGCGAGGTGTTGTTCTGGCCGGGGATTGTTCCCTTGGATCCCGGATCCGTCGCCCCCGTCAAGGTCAGCTCGGGGACCTGGTCGGCTTTGAATCTGTCGCTGTCGTTGGTGCGCGCCTGATAACGATCTTCGCTTAGCTTCAGGGCCACCGTGGCGCGCAGCGGTCTGCCCTTCGGCGAAAAGAAATCCAGGGTCTCATCGAAGCTTTGCAGCATGCCGACGAACTCGAACGATCCCCACTGGAAGAGGATCCGGCTCGGCGCCTTCATCTGGTTGCCGGATATCACCGGCTTGAGGAATTTCTCGGCGATCTTGCGGGTCTGGATGCGGACGTCGGACCCCTGCTCGATCCGATCGCCGGAGCCGCTCTTATCCCCACCGCCGCTCTCTTCGACGTACGTGGTGTCGAAAACCAGTTCCACCGTGAGGTTGGAGGAGCTCTTGTCCACCATTTGCGCAGAGCGGCTGTTGCCCCCTCGCGGGTTCTCCTTGAGCGTGTTGGACATGCTCACCTTCAACGTGGTGGGATTGAACTGCACGTCGATGGCGTTGGCCATGTCGGGGTCGTCGTTGTTGCCCGACACGGGGATCAGCTTGGCGCGTTCCAGAGCACTCATGCCTTTGTCCTCAGGATTTCGGCGGGCGCTGCAGTTCCAGCCCTTCATGGACCAGGTGCAGCTCCTCGATGGCCACCTGGCTGGCGGTGGCGTTCAGATCGGGGCCTTTGAACTTCGTCGGCAGCACGCCGTTGAGCTTCCACACCATGACGGTGTTGTCGGTGATCGCTTCACCGCGATTGGCGCTGGGATTCCCCAGTACCGTGATCTCGCCGTGGAGCCGGTAGCCGTAGAGGTTCTGGCGGGTGACGATGTCGAACCAGGCCCAGAGATCGTTCAGGCTGGTGACGCCGCGCTTGAGGATCATCGGCGCGAATCGGGTGGGGCCGGAGCGTTGATGCTCGCCCCAGTTGCGTCCGCCCTCGGCGATGGTCTTGGGTTCCATGGTGAGCTCGAAGCCGGTTACCTCGCTGAACTCGCCGCCGCACAAGAGCTGGTTGTCGTCGCTCTTGAACAGGCGGACCTTGAACCGGAACGGGACGAATTCCGCGATCGCCGGCGTTTGTTCAGCCATGGACTATCTCCCCCCGCCACTCGCCGCCGGCGTTGATGAAGGTGAGGAAGATCCGGTCGATGGGAAACGCCGGCGCGATCTCGATGTCGAACTGGATCGCCTCCTCGCGGGGGTGCGACTGGCGGATCCGGTACGCCTCGTCCGGCCTGTCACCCCGCAGCGCCCCCTGGTCGTACAACTGGCGGAAGAACTGCTCCAGCAGCAGACGGGGGCGCGGGTCGTCGGGGTCGATGTCGAATACGAGCTGTTCTCCCAGCGCCTGTAAACGGCGGCGCAGGAAGCCGAGAAACCGCATGATCTCCGCCGAACGGAAGCCGTCGAAGCGGCTTCGGTCCTCGTGGCCGGCGTAATCCTCCGGCGGCAGCGCCGGTACCGCCAGACGCTCGTCGTCCAGGGTCAGCCGCCGCCGGCCCCGGACATCCGTTTCCTGCCGCACCACCCCGATGCCGGGATCCTCGCGCAGGGCGATGGTCTGAGAGAGCGACAGACGAGGATAGGGGAGCGCCTCGGACACGAGGCTCTGGGCGCTGATGGAACGCCACGGCCCTTTGGCCCGCGAAACCGCCGCCTGCTTTCCCGCCACGACACCGACCGGCGACTGCAGGGCGAAGCGTGGCCCCCGCAGATAGGGGAAGAGGAACTGCATGTGCCGCAGCAGATGGCCGCTGGCGCCGTCGCGAATGGCGCGGATGCGGTCCAACGCCCGCTGACTCACGGCCGGGCCGTCGATGACCCCCGAATAATCGAGGGGGAGCGTGAGCAGGCATTGGATATCGGGGCGGTGACGGGCCGTGAACTGGAGGATCCCCCGCAGGAGATCCTCCAGCGCGCCGGGATCGGGCATGGTCCCCAGCTCGCTTTCATAGGGCGGCGCGTCCTCGCCACTACCGATGCCGGCGTCGCAGGGCAGAAATTGCGGTGCGGGATCGGGCGACGCCACCTCAGGCCGATCCGGCAGGCGGGCCGGGATCTGCAGCCGTTCCAGATCCGGCATCGCCACCAACCCTACCGACGGGATCACCAGCACCGTCGCCAGCCCCCGCAGCGTTTCGGTTTCATGCAGACGGGTGCCGGGGGCGGGCAGGAATCCGCCCTGTTTCTCCTCCTCGGGAATGCGCACCACCCAGAGCTTTTCGCCGCCGTTGGCGAAAAAGTCGTCCACCGACTGCGCCAGCCAGGCGCGCCGCCCAGCCAGCAGGCTGACGTAGTTCGCCGCTTCGGTGGCCGCGTCAGGGAAGATGTCGTGGAACTCCGCGCTGGAGCGCAGCGGCAGGGGCAGATGGAAAAGGCCGCCAAGCCGCTCCAGAGAGGGTGTCTCCTCCTGGAGCAGTGTGTCGACCGCGCCGCCGTATCCGGCGCCGCGCATCTCCTCCAGCGCGCCGCCAAGCGCCCGCAGCCGGTCGAGCCGGACCCTGCCGGGGCAGTGACCCAGCATGGCCGCTTCCAGCGCGGCTTCCCGGCGCCGCACCGGGCGGGGAGTGAGGGCGATGCGCGCCCCGGAGAGCCATTCCATCGTTCAGATCCCTGGTGGCTCAGCTCTGCACGATGTGTTCGACGGAGAGCACCAGCTCTTCGATGGCCACGTCGCTGCCCCCCTTGGCGGTGAGGGTGGGGCCGGTCCACTTGATGGGCATGGCGTTCACCAATTTCCAGGTGACCACGGCGCCGGTGCTGGTGGGGTCCTCGTTCTTGAGCTTGATGTACACGTCGCGCTTCGCCTCCACGCTTCCGGCGCGGATCTGATCCAGCCAGTTGTAGATGTTGTCCGCGCCGATGACACCGCGTTTGAGTGTCACGTCGCCGGCCTTAGTGACGGCGGGGATCTTCTTTACGTAATTGACCTTGGCGTTGCCGGCGCGGTATTCCGCGACCGTGATCTCGGCATTGAGGCCCGAGACTTCGGAAAACCCGCCCCACACCTCGCCTTCGCTGCTGTCGTCGAGATTGACCAGGTAGTTGAATACCCCATAGGGGGTGTCGCGATAGGTAGCCATGTTCGAATCCTCGTTCCTTGTTGATCAGTTGTTTAGGCGTCCGCGGTCTTCTGACCGATGCGGAAGATCACGAACTCCGCCGGTTTCAGCGCGGCGACGCCGATCTCGCACACCAGACGGCCGTTGTCGATGTCGTTCTGGGTCATGGTGCTGCGATCGCAGCGGACGAAGTAGGCGGTCTTTTCGCTCCCCAACAACCGTCCGTTGCGCCATTCGTTGTAGAGAAAGCCCTCGACGGTGGCACGCACGTTGTCCCACAGCGCCTCGCCGTTGGGCTCGAACACCACCCATTGCGTGGACTTCTCGATGGAGCGCTCCAGATAGAGGAAGTAGCGCCGCACGTTGACGTATTTCCATTCGGGATCACTGGAGAGGGTGCGGCCGCCCCAGACCCGGTGGCCGCGGCCCGCGAAGGAGCGCAGGCAGTTGATGCCGTTAGGGTTGAGCAACTCCTGCTGGAAGGTATTGATATCCTGCTCGAAACGCAGCGCGCCGATGACCGGCTCGTTGGCGGGCGCCTTGTGTACGCCGCGCTGCACATCGGTGTTGGCGTAGACGCCGGCGATGAAGCCTGCCGGAGGCACGGTGATGGTGGTGGTGACGCCACGGGGATCAGCGGTGACCACCCACGGGTAGTAGAGGGCCAGCCGCGAATCTTCGAAGTTGGAGCGGAAGTCGCGGATCTCCGCCAGGGACATGCCTGCGCGGCTGTCGACGATGCCCACGCGGTAGCGCATCTTGCGGCAGTGTTTCTGCATCTCGGCCACGATGGCCTGATGGTTGGCCTCGTCGGCCGCCGCGGCGGGGGTCATGACGATGGAGATATCTTCAATGTCCTCCAGGGCGGCGAAACCGGTGCTGCCGTTCTTCTGGTCGGCGACGCCGCCGTAATGCACGGCCACGGGGCCGTCGCCGTCGCTCCCGCCGGAGAGGGTGATGAGATAGCGGGGGCCGTCGACGGAAATCCCGGTGGGATACATGGCATTGTTGTCGAACAGCTCCATGAGGGCGTCCATCACGTCGTTGCCGTCGATGCCGTCGCCAAGGGTGCAACTGACCGGGCTGGTGAGTTGGTCGTAGCGCTTTTCGGGCGCCTCCGCGAGCACGGCGGCCAGGCTGTTTTCCGCCCCCGGCGCGGTGGAGATGTCGCCGTAGGTGTAAATAACGGGGCCGTTGGGGCCGCCCGAGCGGACGCTCAGATCGAAGTTGCGCTGGACCATGATGGCGCGGACGCTCTCGGGCGCGGCGCCGAGGGCGGCGAGGGGGAAGCTGAAGGCGGAGATATTGTTGGTCGCATCCGCGCGTACATGGAACTCGTTATGTTCCACGTCGAGGGCGCCGTAAATAACCGCGTTGCCGCCCCAGTCACCGCCGGTGAAGTGGGAGAGATCGATCGCCTTCGCGAAGGTCAGCACCACCTGGGCGCCGTTGATCAGGGCGCCGCTGGTGGGTTGTTTGACGCTGATGCGGGTGAAACGAACGTCGTCGGCGTCGTTCAGCCCGCTCGTCATGAGGATGCCTTCGTCACCTTCGAGGGCGCCGTCGGGGCGCAACTGGGTTCCGGTGACGCTCTCCCCGTCCGCCGCTTCGATGACGCACTTGTTGTCGAGGATCACGTAGTGATCGCCGACGCGCTGCACCACCGCGCGGATATCCATGGGGAAGCGCTCGGCGGGTACCAGTGCGTTGTCTTCCGCAAGGACCGCGTCGGTGAGCCCCTTGGCGTCCAGGAAGACGATGTCGCCCTCTTTGGGCGCGACCGCCTCGGAACGCAGCAGGTTTTCGCTGTCGCGCCACGCCACTTCGAGGGTGAAGTTGCCCATTTTGCCGGGAAAACGGCTGGTGAAGGTGACCGCGGAACCGCTGTCCTTCACGGTACCGAATCCGCTGGCGGGTGTCGCGTAATTGCCGACGCGCGAGACGAAAAGCTGTTTTCCACCGCCGTCGAAGAAGGCCTTCGCCGCAATGGCCGTGTAATTGAGGGTGGCGTTCCCATCCAGACTCAGATCCTGGATGTCCCCGTAGATACGCGTGAATTCGCCGAAGCTGGTGACCACTTCCGGTTTGCCGCGCAAAGGACCGAAGCGGGTCGGGCCGACGATGGCGGCGACACTGGTTCCCACCCCCTCGATGGACTTGGATCGAAAACTGACTTCCTCTACGAACACACCAGGGGCTAGATATTCGGCCATGGTATTCTCCTTATCGGTAACGGTTGTAATCCATGTGACGGGTCAGTGGGGCCCCAGGAGAACCCGATGGCTTCGCTGAAGCGCTTGTTAATGGATAACGCCATACGGGGTTCACGGGTACGAGCGGTGGAGCCGATCCGCATGTCGCTACGCAAAATGCTGCCGCCCTCTCTGCGCGCCTGATCTCCGGAATGGCGTGTCATGGCTTCGCAATCAGGTGGGGCCGGTTGTAAGAGCGGAGTAACCGGATCTCGCCGGGTATTACGCTCAAGGCAATGGGGTTAGCAAACAGGTCGCCATCCAGGGACAACAGATTCATGGCGACGAGCTTGGAGGGATCGACGGGGCTGGATGCCGTGGCGCTCGTCAGCGCCGCTATGCTCAGGGTGGCGGCGTAATGCTCGATGCCCTCACGCAGGGGCGGCAGATGCTGCAGGGGCATGATGAAATCGCCCTGGCCGGTGGCCTGGCAGCGAAAGATCAGCTCCGTTCCGAGCGCCGTGGTCACCGTGAGTGTCAGCAGGGCCCAGGCCACGGGATTGTCGGAAGTGGAGTAACGCAACGTGCCCTGCAGACCGCCGGCGGGACCGAAGCGCGCGCCGAGGGGTGAGGGGTACAACTCCAGGCCGTGGCCCGTGCCGTTTCCCGCATCAATCTGAAATCGCCGCGGAATATAAAGCCCGGCCGGATCGCTGACGACACCGGCCACGACGAAGGTCTTTTTTTCCGGGAGACTTTTGTCGGCTTCCGTTGCTATGCCGGCGACCATCTTGGTCGGGCGGCGGAAAAACGCCGTCTTCCCCACGCCGTTCACGCTGCCAAGATCCTGCGGTCCCTTCGTAATCTGCAATGCCAGTGGTTTTTGAATGCGTAACATCTCTTCGGGCGTTTCGGCGCTGCTGCCGTCGAGCCAGTAAACGACGTCACTGGCGTGGACAACATTGGTTTCCAGCACCTTAACCGAAGTCATACGCCACCTGTGGGAAACACACGGGTCACCACATCCGGACCTTCCGTCCGCTGAGCCTTGAGCCGCAGACGGACGGTTCGCGCCACATACGGCATGGTGCTGGTATAGGGGGATTCAAACACATCCCAGATCCGCATCAGGTCTTCCGTGGACATTTCCTCCGGCGCGATGGTAAGCATTTCGCGCTGGCCCCACTCCTCATCGATATCCTGTACGTGAGAGATGTCGATCTGGTTATCGTTCGCCAGTTGCACCATGGCCCAGGCCATGAGATCCGCTTCCAAGGTGGCGCTTGTCGCGTTGGCGATCAACAAGAGGTGCAGATTCACGGGAAGTTCGGAGTGGCGCCCCTTGGACTGGGTTCCTTGCGGCGTGAACTGCCGGATGCGGCCGTGGGGATCGATGGCGATGCGATGAAGATAAATGCCGAGGAAATTGCCTGACAGCGTCTTGGAAATATCGACGCTTCCAAGCAGGCGCACCGACGCGCTGGCCGGTTCATCGCTGAGCTCGACCGGCAGGCGCTGTTTGAGAAAATCTTCCAACGCCAATAATGCGCCCTGTATCCCTTTGTAGGAAGCCAACGCTTTTTCCCTAATTGTTAGTATTGCGTCGAGTGGGATACTTACACGAGCGTGGGTTGCGAAGCAAGATGGCGGTCGAGACGAACCCAGAGGATGTCATTGTCGGCAATCAGCGCAATGGTGAAACGGTACTGGAGCGGCTTCATCCAGGCCGTCTCGGGGAATACTCTCGCAGCTGTGGGAGAAGAACGAGCTGGGAGCAACCCCCAATGGCGTGATGACCAAGGTCGCGGGCCAATACGACTACACGCTGACCCTGTTGTTGCTGCCCGATGCCGAGTGGCGGGGTGCGCACCATGACGACGAGGAGCCGGACGAAGACACCTTCGATCATTTCGTCCGCAACGGTCAGTATCCGGTGCGATAGATAGTAGGGCGCTGAGCATGACAGCCCACAAGTGGCAGTTTACCTCCCGTTTCCGTCGCCACGCGTTCGGGTGGCGATCCGATGCGCCGGTGCAGCGGATCAAGGAAGCCATCGCGGAAATCAAGCAGGTCGCCCGCAAAGAACCCGTGCTCGCGGCCGAGGGCGCCGTCACTCTGCTGGAAAAGCTCTCGCCCGCCCTGGAGCAGGTTGACAGCTCATCGGGGGCCTTGGGTTCCGCCGTCAACAAGGCCATCGAGTCACTGCTCCCCATTATCGTAAAGGCCAACGTCGAGTCAGACACCCGTCAACGCTGGCTGCAGCGCATGTGGCAAGCACTGCAGGATGATGAAGTGCCTTACATCGAACTGCTGGGCGATTACTGGGGCGAGTTGTGCGTGACCCCGGAGCGGGCATCGCACTGGGCGGATGAGTTCATGCCTGTCGTTGAACGCGTTTGGAGCCCAAAGTCTTCAGGTCACGGGTTTTTCAAGGGCACGAGTGCCTGCCTGGCATCCCTGTACGCTCCGAGGGAGCAGGAATCTGCGCGTTCCGTTATGTCGGTCATTGTTAAGAGAACCGACGTTTTGGATCGATATGCCGGCCCGGTGAAATGTCAAGTCAGGATCCAATGTTCGCGCTGTTCCTCCCATAGCAACGGCGGAACCTGAACTTGTGGCTCATCCGGGACAGTGGAATACGTCCTATCTCGTGCGGTCCATCATCGCTCCGGCAGCTCCGTCCCCCGATTCATGATGTCCACATAGCCTTGATAGCTGAATAGCCGGTTGCGCTTCTGCGCCGTGAGTTCGCGCACGACGCCGAGCTGCTCGAGGTTGGCCAGTGACTTGTTAACGGTCGCCGGCGTCAGGCCGGTTTTCTCGACCAGCCAGTTCGAGGTGGCGATCGGGTGTTCCATCAGCGCCCGGTGGATCTGCAGTGCGGAAGGCGCCGCCCGACCTAGAGTTTCGATCCTGTCCCGGTCCTGGTTGGAGAGCGCGAGGAGCTGCTGCGCCGTCTCCACGGCCTGAGTAGCGGTGACGATCACAGCCTCGGCAAAGAAATCGAGCCAGGCTTCCCAGTCGCCCGTCTCGCGGACGTCGTTGAGCAGTTCGTAGTAATAGCGCCGGTGGGTCTTGAAGTAGAGGCTGAGGTAGAGCATCGGCTCGCGCAACACCTGCTGCTCACACAGCAGCAGGGTAATCAGTAGACGCCCCACGCGGCCATTGCCGTCTAGGAAGGGGTGGATGGTTTCGAACTGCACATGCGCCATCGCCGCCTTGAGCAGTACCGGCGTCGGCTCCGGCAGATCGTTCAGGAAGCGTTCGAGCCGGCTCATGCATTCCAGCACTTCCCCGGCAGGCGGCGGCACGAAGGCCGCGTTGCCGGGGCGAGTGCCGCCGATCCAGTTCTGGCTACGCCGAAACTCTCCCGGCGTCAGCTTGCTGCCGCGGCCCTTGGCCAGCAGCACGCCGTGTACCTCGCTGATCAGCCGCAGCGACAGTGGCAGCCCTTCCTTCAGCAGACGAAGGCCATGGTCGAGGGCGGCCACATAGTTGCTGACCTCGCGCACGTCGTCCAGCGGCACGCCGGGTGCCTGGTCCAGTTCGAACAGCAGCAGATCCGAGAGCGAGGACTGGGTGCCTTCGATCATGGACGACAGCACCGCCTCCTTGCGTACGTATGTGTAGAGGAACAGTGCGGTGTCGGGCAGCAGCATCGACACGCTATCGAGCCGGCCAAGCGCCAATAGCGCCTGATCGAACTTACTGCGCAACTCGGGCGTCCAGTCGATGGGTGGGTTTGGTGGCAACGGCGCAGGCACGAAGGCCCGAGCCTCTTCGTCCACCGTCGAAATGGTCGCGTAATGCCCTTGGAGATCCCGCTTCATTCGCTCAGCGCCAACCTAAAATAAAACCCACATATATTTTACTGTGAGCGCCAAAAGTAAAATAAGACGCAGCCATGGCGCAAGGCAAATCTGCCCAGGCCGTGCTCAGCCACTTTGAGAAGGCGCTCTCCCTGACGATCCCTATCCCCTCTGCCTGCCAATGCCGCAATCCAACCGCTTGATCGATCGGCACGTAACTTGTTGATGTTAATGGGAGATCAGCCGCCGACCTATGCGGACTTCGGTGCCTTTAAGGGGAGCGAGGCCGGAGAGAAAAACGGCGCGGAGAGAGCGAAAGGTGGCCCGAGGTGGGCGAGACGGCCAGGGCAGGAAGTCCACAGGAATCCGAACGAACCCCCGCAGACACGCGCGAGCGCGCAAAGAAAAAAGGCCAACCGAGAACGGTTGGCCTTTATCTATTGGTGG
>JBAYQE010000012.1:0-48036 GCA_041677345.1 Thiohalomonadaceae bacterium | reverse complement strand
GCCTCATGCAGGCGCCCTCGGGTCAGGTGCTCATCGGCCTCGCGCTGTTCCTCACCTTCTTCGTCATGGCGCCGGTGTTCGATCGCATCAACGACGAGGCACTGCAGCCCTACCTGGGCGACACGCTGAGCCTGCAACAGGCCGCCGAGGCCGGCAGCAAGCCGCTGCACAGTTTCATGCTGGGCCAGACCCGTGAGCCCGACCTGGCGCTGTTCACGCGCCTGTCCGGTCGCGAGGACGGCTACGAGAATGCCGAGCAGATCCCCTTCAGTGTGCTGGTGCCGTCCTTCGTTACCTCCGAGCTCAAGACGGCGTTCCAGATCGGTTTTCTCATTTTCATCCCCTTCCTGGTCATCGACCTGGTGGTGGCGAGCGTGCTCATGTCCATGGGCATGATGATGCTCTCGCCCATGATCATCTCGCTGCCGTTCAAGGTCATGCTGTTCGTGCTGGTGGACGGCTGGGCGTTGGTGATGGGCACGCTCGCCAGTTTCTACGTGCAGTGAGGTCGCCATGACCCCCGAGACCGTCCTCACCGTGTTTCAGCAGGCCCTGGAAGTGATCCTGGTGCTGATCCTGGTGCTGCTGCTCCCTGCGCTCGTGGTCGGCGTGCTGGTGGCCATGTTCCAGGCCGCCACCCAGATCAACGAGCAGACCATGAGCTTCATTCCCAAGATCCTGGTCACCTTGGGCGTGCTCATCATCGCCGGCGCCTGGATGCTCAACCTGCTGGTGGACTACGCGCGGCGCCTGTTCGACAGCATTCCGGTGCTCATCGGCTGAGAGTGTGGTGGGATGAAGACAACGGCCCAACGCAAAGGCGCAAAGGCGCAAAGGATGCTGGAGGCATCCGTATCTCGGCGAGTGAAGCCCGATGTCCACCTTTGCGTTCTTTGCGGCCTTCACGTCCTTGCGTTGCATCCTTCTTCCCTACGCCAGGCGGGAGGGTAGCCATGCACTTCACGGCGGCGGAGATCACTGCGTTTCTGGGCGGCTTCCTGTGGCCGTTTTTCCGCATCGGCGCCATGCTCATGGCCGCGCCGATCTTCGGCGCCCAGACCGTGCCGCCACGGGTGCGCCTCGGCTTGGCTTTCCTCATAACGCTGGTAGTCGCGCCCATGCTGCCGGCGCAACCCGCGGTGGACCCGCTCTCCCTTTCGGCGGTGGTGATCATCGTGCAGCAGGTGCTGGTCGGCGCCGTGATGGGTTTCGCCCTGCAACTGGTGTTTAGCACGGTGATCGCGGGGGCGCAGGTGATCGCCATGCAAATGGGCCTGGGCTTCGCCGAAATGGTGGATCCGGCCAACGGGCAACAGACGCCCGTGCTCGGCCAGTTCTACCTGATATTTACCACCCTGGTGTTTCTGGCGATGAACGGTCATCTGCTGTTGGTGGAACTGGTCATCGAGAGCTTCGACACGCTGCCCGTCGGTCCTGTCGGCCTGGATCGGGACGCCTATCACGTCCTCGCCGGCTGGGGTACGCACATGTTCGCCGGCGCGGTGTGGCTGGCGCTGCCGGCGGTGGCCTCGCTGCTGGTGGTGAATGCCGCTTTCGGCGTCATGTCACGCGCCGCGCCGCAGATCAACATCTTTTCCGTGGGCTTCCCGGTGGCGATGATCATGGGCTTCTCCGTGCTGCTCATCGCCGCCCAGAGCATCACGCCCCAGTTCATGTCCATCACCGAGCAGATGTTCGACATCCTGCGGCGGGTGCTGGGAGGAGGGGACTGAGATGGCCGAGAACGACGGCCAGGAACGCACCGAACAACCGACTCCCAAGCGCCTGCAGGAGGCGCGGGAGAAAGGTCAGGTTCCGCGCTCGCGCGAGTTGAGCACGGCGGCCACGCTGCTGGCCGGCGCGGGCGCGTTCCTGATCCTCGGCGAACCCATGATGCGCTCGCTCATGGGTCTCATGACCGGCGGTCTCACCCTGCGCCGCGAGGATGTGTTCGATACCACGGTGCTGGCCGCGCGGCTCGCAGGCGGTCTCATCGACGGCGTGTGGCTGGCAGCGCCGCTGTTCCTGCTTTCCATCGTGGCCGCCCTCGCCGCGGCCGTGGCGCTGGGTGGCTGGTCCTTCAGCACCGAGGCGCTCAGCTTCAAGCCCGAGAAGCTCGATCCGGTGAAGGGTCTGGGTCGCGTGTTCTCCTGGCGCGGGGTGGTGGAGATGCTCAAGGGCCTGGCCAAGTTCGTGGTGGTGGCCACCGTGGCGGTGCTGTTCCTGCAGTTGCAGGGCCCGCGCTTCCTGGGGCTCGGCGCCGAGCCGCTCATGCAGGGGCTTGCGCACACCGGCAACCTGGTGGGTTGGGCCTTTCTCTCGGTGAGTGCGGCCATGCTGCTGGTGGTGGCGGTGGACGTGCCGTTTCAGCTCTGGGATCACAACCGCCAGTTGAAGATGACCAAGCAGGAGATCAAGGAGGAGTTCAAGCAGACCGAGGGCTCCCCCGACGTGAAGGCGCGCCAGCGCCGCATCCAGATGCAGATGGCGCAGCGCCGCATGATGGAGGAAGTGCCAAAGGCCGACGTGGTGATCACCAACCCGACCCACTACGCCGTGGCCCTGCGTTACGACCAGCGTGAAATGAACGCGCCGGTGGTGGTGGCCAAGGGCGCCGATCTGCTGGCCGCGCGCATCCGCACCCTTGCCGGCGAGAACGATGTGCCCATCCTGTCCGCGCCGCCGCTGGCCCGGTCCCTGTACCATACCACCGAGCTCGGCAACCCCATCCCCGCCGGCCTCTACCGCGCCGTCGCACAGGTGCTCGCCTACGTCTACCACCTGCGCCAGGGGCCCATTTACAACCGCGACGGCACGACGCCCAACCTGGACGACCTGCCCATCCCTGAGGACCTGCGGCGGGATTGATTATGCAAAAGACATTAACCACGGGGGACACGGGGAACACGGGGAAAGATGAATGCTGGTACAGCGGTGCGATGCGACACAGGTGCATGGACATGACACGGCAAGAGAATGACGCAAGGGGATGCACGTCTCTTTTTCCCCCCGTGTTCCCCGTGTCCCCCGTGGTAAGGCTTTTTTCTTTCTTCCCCAGGACCGCAGACACATGGCTGAAGTGAATACCGCAGGGATCATGACCTTCGTGCGCACCATGAGCCGCAATGGGTTCGGGGCTCCGCTGGTCGTGGTGATGCTGCTGACCATGGTGGTGGTGCCGCTGCCGCCGTTTCTGCTGGACGTGTTCTTCACGTTCAACATCGCGCTGTCGCTGATCATCCTGCTGGTGTCCATCTATGCGCTGCGGCCGCTGGATTTCGCGGTGTTTCCCACCATCCTGCTCATCGCCACGCTGCTGCGCCTGGCGCTGAACGTGGCGTCGACGCGCGTGGTGCTGCTGGAGGGGCATCAGGGCACCGGCGCGGCGGGCCAGGTGATCGAATCCTTCGGCGAGTTCGTGGTGGGCGGCAACTACGCGGTAGGTCTGGTGGTGTTCATCATCCTGGTGATCATCAACTTCGTGGTGGTGACCAAGGGCGCCGGGCGCATCGCCGAGGTGTCGGCCCGCTTCACCCTGGATGCCATGCCCGGCAAGCAGATGGCCATCGATGCCGATCTGAACGCCGGTCTCATCGACCAGGACGAGGCGCGCCGGCGGCGTGGCGAGGTCGGCCGCGAGGCCGACTTCTACGGGGCCATGGACGGTGCCAGCAAGTTCGTGCGCGGCGATGCCGTGGCGGGCATTCTCATTACCGTCATCAACATCATCGGTGGCCTCGCCATAGGCATGCTGCAGCACGACCTCGCTGCCGGCGATGCGGCGCGCATCTATGCCCTGCTGACTATCGGCGACGGCCTGGTGGCGCAGATCCCCTCGCTGGTGCTGTCCACGGCGGCGGGTATCATCGTCACGCGCGTGTCCGCGTCCGAGGCCATGGGTGATCAGGTGAGCGGCCAGTTGCTCGGTGACCCGCGCGCCCTGGGCGTCACCGCGGGCGTGCTGGGTATCATGGGCCTCATTCCGGGCATGCCCAATTTCCCGTTCCTCTTGCTGGCCGGTGCCGCGGGCGGCGGCGCCTGGTGGCTCGATCGTCATCACAAGCAGAAGGCGGCGGCCGAAGCCGCGGCCAAGGCCCAGCCGGCGCCACCGCCGCCCGGCCCCGAGACGCGCGAACTCACCTGGGATGATGTGCCGCTGGTGGATCCCATCGGCCTGGAGGTGGGTTATCGCCTGATCCCGCTGGTCGACAAGGCCCAAGGTGGGCAGCTCATGCCGCGCATCAAGGGCGTGCGCAAGAAGCTGTCCCAGGAGCTGGGTTTCCTGGTGCCCGCGGTGCACATCCGCGACAACCTGGACCTGACGCCCAATGCCTATCGCATCACCTTGCTGGGGGTCACCGTGGGCGAGGCCGAGATCCATCCGGACCGGGAAATGGCCATCAATCCCGGTCAGGTTTACGGTCAGATCGAGGGCTTGAGTGGCAAGGACCCGGCCTTCGGGCTGGAGGCGGTGTGGATCGAGCCGCGCCAGAAGGATCAGGCCCAGAGCCTGGGCTACACGGTGGTGGACCCTACCACCGTCGTGGCCACCCACCTGTCCCAGGTCATCCAGACCCACGCCTACGAACTGCTCGGGCATGACGAGGTGCAGCAGCTGTTGCAGCAGCTCGCCAAGGGCGCACCCAAGCTGGTGGAAGACCTGGTGCCCAAGCTGTTGCCGCTCAGCGTGGTGGTGCGCGTGCTGCAGAGCCTGCTGGCCGAGGGCATCCCCATCCGTGACATGCGTACCATCGCCGAGACCCTGGCGGAGCAGGCCACCCGCACCCAGAATGCCGGGCTTTTGACGGCGGGTGTCCGCGCGGCGCTGTCGCGGCTTATCGTGCAGAAAATCAATGGCTTGGCTAACGATCTCCAGGTCATCACCCTGGCGCCAGAGTTGGAACAGATATTGCTGAGAAGCGTACAGGCGTCAGACGACGGTGGCGGCGGCCTGGAACCGGGCCTTGCCGAGCGTCTCCACCAGGGCCTGTCGGACACCACCAAGGCCCAGGAGATGGCAGGAAGGCCGGCGGTATTGCTGGTTTCCGCCCCCATCCGTGAGCTGCTCGCCCGCTTTGTGAAACACACGATTCCGCAACTCCATGTGCTCGCGTACAACGAGGTGCCCGAGAGCATGCAGCTGAGGATCGTCGGCACGATAGGTAACTGATCCGCCGCCCGACCGGCCTTTCCCGGCGGCGGATGCGAGGGCTGTTGGGATGAAGATCAAACGCTATTTCGCCGCCGACATGCGCCAGGCCCTGCAATTGGTGCGTGAGGAGCAGGGGCCGGATGCGGTCATCCTGTCCAACCGCAAGGTCGACGGTGGGGTCGAGATCGTCGCCGCCCTTGACTATGACGAGGCGCTGGTGGAACGCATGACCCAAGAGGAACCCAAGGCCCCCGCTCCGGAGCCGCGTCCCGCCCCTGTCACCCAGGCCGCCGTCCCCGAGCCACCGCCCCCCCGCGCCGAAGCGCGCGTGGAGTGGTCCCAGGACCCGGCCATCACCGCCATGCGCAATGAGATCAAGACCCTGCGCGGTCTGATGGAGACCCAGCTCACCGGCCTGGCGTGGACCGAGGTACGCCACCACCAGCCCCTGCGCGCCCAGGTGCTGGAGCGCCTCATGCACCTGGGTCTCGGTGCCGGGCTGTGCCGTGAGCTGGCGGATCGGGTGCGGTACCGTGACGATGGGGAACACAACTGGCGCCAGGCCCTGGGCCTGCTGGCGCGCCGGATTCCCGTCACCGATGACGATATCCTGAACCACGGCGGTGTGGTGGCCCTGGTGGGGCCCACCGGTGTGGGCAAGACCACCTGCGTGGCCAAGCTGGCCGCCCGCTACACCCTGCGTCACGGTCCGGACCGGGTGGTGCTCATCACCACGGATTCCTACCGCATCGGCGCCCAGCAGCAGCTGCGCACCTTCGGGCGCCTGCTCCACGCCCCGGTGTACATGGCCAATGATGCCGCCGAGTTGGGCCGGCTGTTGGAGACTTTGCGTGATACGCCGCTGGTGCTCATCGATACCGCCGGCGCCAGCCCGCGCGACGTTCGCCTGGCCGAACAAATGGCGGTGCTGGGCGCGGGCCGGGGCGTGGTGCGCACCTATGCGGTGCTTGCCACCACCACCCAGCGCAAGGCGCTCGAGGAGACGGTGCGCGCCTTTGGTAACGTCGCCCTCGATGGTTGCCTGCTCACCAAGCTCGACGAAACCGCCAGCCTGGGCGAGGCGCTGTCCGTGGTGGCCCAGCGGCAGTTGCCCGTGGCCTACATCTCCGACGGCCAGCGCGTCCCGGAAGACCTGCAGCCGGCGCGCGCCAACAACCTGGTCACGCGCAGCGTAGGCATGATGCGCCACAGCGAACCGCCCGCCGAGGAGGCGCTGGCGTTCAGTTTTGGAGGCATGGTGGGTGGTGCCTATGGCTAGCAACGATCAAGCGGAAGGACTGCGACGCATGAGCAGACCGCGCCCCGTGCGTGTCATCACCGTGGCGAGCGGCAAGGGAGGCGTGGGCAAGACCAACGTCTCCGTGAACCTGGCCACCGCCTTCGCGGAGCGCGGGCGCAAGGCCATGATCATGGATGCGGACCTCGGCCTCGCCAATGTGGACGTGGTGCTGGGCCTGCACCCCGCCTACAACCTGTCCCATGTGATGACGGGTGAACGCACCCTGGAGGAGATCATCGTGGATGCCCCGGGCGGTATCCAGGTCATCCCGGCGTCCTCCGGTCTGCAGCGCATGGCGGAACTCACCGCGGTGGAGCATGCCGGACTCATCCGTGCCTTCTCCGAACTCGCACTGGAGCTGGACGTGCTCATCGTGGATTGCGCCGCGGGCATCTCCGACAGCGTGGTGTCCTTCAGCCGCGCCGCCCAGGAGGTGGTCGTGGTGGTGTGCGACGAGCCCGCGTCGATCACCGACGCCTACGCACTCATCAAGCTGCTCAACCGCGAACACGGCATGCGCCGCTTCCGTATCCTGCCGAACATGGCCCATTCACCGCAGGAAGGGCGTGAGTTGTTCCAGAAGATGATGAAGGTGACCGACCGCTTCCTCGACGAGGTGGTGCTCGATCACGTGGGCAGCATTCCGTACGACGAACACCTGCGCAAGGCGGTGAAGAAGCAGCGCGCCGTGGTCGAGAGCTTCCCGCGCAGTCCGGCGGCTGCAGCCTTCGGCGCCCTTGCCGAGCGCATCGAGGCCTGGCCGCTGCCGGCCGTGCGCGGCGGTTACCTGGAGTTCTTCATGGAGCGCCTGGTGCAGAACGCAGGCAGTGAGGATCCCCTGAGGGCCATGTTATGAACGTGCTGGCCGCTTACGCCTCTGCCAAGGCCGAGTCCACGGACGCGCAGGTGGAACACTACGCACCGCTGGTCAAGCGCATCGCCCATCACCTTATGGGCAGGCTGCCACACTCGGTGCAGGTGGACGACCTGATCCAGGCCGGCATGATCGGCTTGCTGGAGGCGCTCAAGCATTACGACGACGCCCACGGCGCCAGTTTCGAGACCTATGCCGGCATCCGCATCCGCGGCGCCATGCTGGACGAGGTGCGCCGCAACGATTGGGCACCACGTTCGGTGCACCGCAAGGCGCGCCAACTGGCCGAGGCGGTGCACTCGGTGGAGACACGTGAAGGCCGCGAAGCCAGCGCGCGCGAGATCGCCGCCGAACTGGAGATCTCCCTGGACGAATATCATGTGCTGCTCGCCGACGCGAGCGGTCACCGCTTCTTCAGCCTGGACGACACGACCGGGGGCGACAGCCCTATCGTCGAGCATATCCCCGACGAACGCCCGGGTGTGCTTGCGGGCCTGCAGCATGATGAATTCCAGGGCGAGCTGGCCGAGGCCATCGCCGGCCTGCCCGAGCGCGAGCGCCTGGTCATGGCGCTCTACTATGACGAGGAATTCAACCTGAAGGAAATCGGCGCGGTACTGGGCGTGACCGAGTCGCGCGTATGCCAGATTCACAGCCAGGCGCTACTGCGCCTGCGCGCGCGCCTGGCAGCGGGGTAGGCCCTTGAAACGGGAAGTAAACGGCCGTAACGGGCGGCAGAGGATCGTATGATCGGATGGATTTATGTAGCGCGGAGCCCGCGACGTACCGGCGGCAGGGCCGGTTAGGTTTTCATCGGAGGCTGTCTTGGACAAGAACATCAAGATTCTCATCGTGGACGACTTCTCTACGATGCGTCGCATCATCAAGAACCTGCTGCGTGACCTCGGCTATAACAACACCAGCGAGGCCGACGACGGGCTCACGGCCCTGCCCATGTTGCAAACCGGCAACTTCGATCTGCTCATCACCGACTGGAACATGCCCGGCATGCAAGGCATCGATCTACTGCGTACCGTACGCGCAGATCCCCGGCTTGCCACCCTGCCGGTGATGATGGTCACCGCCGAGCAGAAGCGCGAGCAGATCATCGAGGCGGCCAAGGCCGGGGTGAACGGTTATATCGTCAAGCCCTTCACTGCGCAGACCCTGAAGGACAAGCTGGAAAAGATTTTCGAACGCGTGGCGGCTCGCTAGGCCTCGCACGGGAGCGGTTACATGAGCAATGACTTGAGCGTACTGCACGAGGACTACGTCAGTCGTGCGCGCGAAATGCTGCGCCACATGAAGCAGGGCGACGAAGCGGAAACCGCTCGCCTGCTCGACGAAATCGTGCACCTGCGCGAGGACAGCCTGTTTCGCGAACTGGGCAGGCTGACCCGGGATTTCCACGACTCATTGAACAACTTCCGCCTGGATTCACGTCTGGCCGACATCGCACAGAACGAGATCCCGGATGCGCGTGACCGCCTGTCTTATGTGATTTCCATGACCGAGCAGGCCGCCAACCGCACCCTCAATGCCATCGAGGATTCACTGCCCGCCTGCGAGGCGTTGGAGTCCCGTGTCAGCCAGCTGCGCGAGCAGTGGGCGTGTTTCACACGCCGCGAAATGGATGCACCGGCCTTTCGCAACCTGTCGCGCGACCTGGAGGCCTTCCTTGGCGAAGCCGGCGATGATCTGCAGCGCTTGCGTGCCAACCTTCAGGACGTACTCATGGCCCAGGGATTCCAGGACCTCACGGGACAGATCATCCGCCGTGTAATCACGTTGGTAGAGGAACTGGAGCGCAATCTGGTGGAACTGGTGCGTATCTCGGGCCAGAAGCTGGCGCAGCCTGCCAAGGAAGCCAGGCAGGTGTCCGCTGCCGATGTACATGGTCCTGCGATACCGGGCCTGGATACCGGTACCGTATCCGGTCAGGACGAAGTGGACGACTTGCTCTCAAGTCTCGGTTTCTGAAGATAGAGCCATGCCCTTGGACACAGACGACGAGATCCTCCAGGACTTCCTGGTCGAAGCCACGGAAATTCTCGAGAAGCTCAACGAGCAACTGGTGGATCTGGAGCAGCGTCCGGACGACCACGAACTGCTCAATGCAGTGTTTCGCGGCTTCCACACCATCAAGGGTGGCGCGGGCTTCCTGAATCTGGCGCCACTGGTGGAGGTCTGCCATCGCGCCGAGGACGTATTCAACCTGCTGCGCAATGGTCAGAAGGCTGTCACGCCCCAACTCATGGACGCCATGCTGCCCGTCCTGGACGTGCTGAATGCGCAGTTCGACGACCTGCGTGCCGGTGAGGAGCCGGCACCGGCCGATAGCGGGCTGCTGGAGACACTGGAAGGGCTCAATCATCCTGATGACGCCGTACCCCCTGCCGCGTCTCCTGCTGCGGTGGGCCCCGCCGCGGCCACGGCCGAGCGCCCGGGGACCGCTGACAACGTGGTGCCGGCAGCCGATGCCGCGGAGGCCATCGTCGCCGGCGACATTACCGACGAGGAATTCGAAGCACTGCTCGACGCCCTGGAAGCACCTGCGGCGGGGGAGCCTGCGGCGCAGATGGCGCCGCTAGCAGCGCCGACGCCCACGGGCGACGACGAGATCACCGAAGAGGAATTCGAGGCACTGCTCGACCAGTTGCACGGCAAGGGCAAGTTCACTGGGATACCGAAGGACATCGACGCAGTGCCCGCCGCAGCACCCGTGCAGGCGGTCCCTCCCAGCGACGACATCACGGAGGAGGAATTCGAGGCCCTGCTCGATCAGCTGCACGGCAAGGGCAAGTTCACGGGCGTGCCGAAGACCACCGAGGCTGTGGTGTCGCAGGCACCGGTTGTGCCAGCGAGTGCACCTGCACCTGCAGTGGCCGCCAGGCGCGCAGGCAGCGACGAAGACAAGAAGGGTGGCGAGCACGCCCAACAGGAGACCACGGTCCGGGTCGATACCAAGCGCCTCGACGACATCATGAATCTTGTGGGTGAACTGGTGCTGGTGCGCAACCGCCTGGCCTCCTTGGCCCACGGTGAAGGCCAGGGCCGCGAGGACGTGGCCAAGACGGTGGCCAACCTGGACGTGGTCACGGGGGACCTGCAGGCGGCAGTCATGAAGACGCGCATGCAGCCCATCAAGAAGGTATTCGGGCGCTTTCCGCGCGTGGTGCGCGACCTCGCCCGCAACCTGAAGAAAGAGGTCAATCTGGTCCTCGAGGGTGAGGACACCGACCTGGACAAGAATCTGGTGGAAGCCCTTGCCGATCCGCTGGTGCACCTGGTGCGCAATGCGGTGGACCACGGTATTGAGGAGCCGGCGAAGCGTGAGCAGGCGGGCAAGTCCCGTACCGGCACGCTACGCCTGTCCGCACAGCAGGAGGGTGATCACATCCTGCTGCTCATCGAGGACGACGGTGCCGGCATGGATGCCGAGGTGCTGCGGCGCAAGGCGGTGGAGAAGGGCATGATGGACGCCGAAGCCGCGGCGCGTCTCGATGCCAGGGAATGCTATCACCTCATTTTCGCCGCCGGATTCTCCACCAAGGCACAGGCCTCCGACGTGTCGGGCCGCGGTGTGGGCATGGACGTGGTGAAGACCCGTATCGCCCAACTCAACGGTACCGTGGATGTGGACTCGAAGCTCGGCGAGGGCACACGGGTTGTCATCAAGGTACCGCTGACGCTGGCCATCATGCCCACGCTCATGGTGAAGCTGCAGGGCCAGACCTTCGCCTTGCCGTTGCCCAGCGTAAGCGAAATCTTCCATCTCGATCTCACGAAGACGAATATCGTCGACGGTCAGCGCGTGGTGGTGGTGCGCGAGAAGGCGCTGCCGCTGTTCTATCTCACCCGCTGGCTGGTGAAATCCGCCGCGCACGATCCGCTGCCCACCTCCGGGCATGTGGTCATGGTGCACGTGGGCAACCAGCAAGTGGGTTTCGTGGTGGATGAACTCATCGGCCAGGAGGAAGTGGTCATCAAGCCCCTGGGCGCGCTCCTGCACGGTACGCCTGGCCTGGCCGGCGCCACCATCACCGGCGATGGCCGCATCGCACTCATCATTGACGTGCCCAGCCTGCTCAAGGCCTACGGCCAGCGCCGACGGTGAAAGACAACATGAAGAAACAGCCCAACGCAAAGGCGCAAAGGACGCCAGGAACGCAAAGGTATCCAAGCGCCGGAGACCCTTTGCGGCCTTTGCGTCCTCTGCGTCTTTTTTCGGAAGGATGACGGATGGCTATCCGCGTTTTAGTGGTCGATGATTCGGGCTTTTTCCGTCGGCGGGTGACGGAGATGCTGAATTCCGATGCGCGCTTGCAGGTTGTCGGCGCGGCGGAGGACGGCGCCCAGGCGGTGGAGATGACTGCACAGCTGAAGCCGGACGTGATCACCATGGATATCGAGATGCCGGTGATGGACGGCATTACGGCGGTGCGCCGCATCATGGCGGTGAATCCAACCCCCATCCTGATGTTCTCGTCGCTTACCACCGATGGCGCCAAGGCCACGCTCGACGCACTCGACGCCGGCGCCGTGGATTACCTGCCCAAGAAATTCGAAGACATCTCGCGCGACAGGGACGAGGCCAAACGCCAGCTCTGCCAGCGTGTGTACGCCATCGGCTCGGGTCGCAGACACCAGACCGTGCGGCCCCAGGCGGTTTCGGCCGCGGCGGCGGTCGCGACAAAGCCACATGGCTTCACGCCAACGGGCGCCGTGGCGGCGCGCCGCAGCCATTGCAGAATCGTGGCCATCGGCACGTCCACCGGCGGGCCGGTGGCGCTGCAGGAAGTGCTCACCCGGTTACCTGGAAATTTCCCGCTGCCGTTGGTGCTCATCCAGCACATGCCGGGTTCCTTTACACCGGCCTTCGCCCAGCGCCTCGACCAGCAGTGTGCCATCAAGGTGAAGGAAGCGGCGGACGGTGATCTCCTCGAGGCGGGCGTGGCCCTGCTCGCACCGGGCGGCAAGCAGATGGTGGTGGAGCAACGCGCCGGCCGCGCCTTCATCCGCATCACCGAGAGCGTGCCGGGGCAGACCTACAAACCCTCCGTCGACACCACGTTCACCTCACTGGCTCGTGTGTTCCCGGGCCAGGTACTCGCCGTGGTGCTCACCGGCATGGGCGCGGACGGTCGTGAGGGCGCACGCCTGCTTAAGCAGGGTGGCTCGACGGTGTGGGCGCAGAATGAGGCCACCTGCGTCGTCTACGGCATGCCCGCGGCGGTGGTGGATGCGGGTCTCGCCGACCAGGTGCTTGCCCTGCATGACATCGGCACGGCCCTCACGCAACGGGTTCAGTGAACATGGACATCCTCACCATCCTCGGTCTCCTCCTCGGTTTTGGTGCCATCCTGGGCGGCCAGTATCTGGAAGGTGGCAGCGCCAGCGCACTGGTGAATGCGCCGGCGGCGCTCATCGTGCTCGGCGGCACCCTGGGGGCGGTGATGCTGCAGTCACCGCTCACCACCTTCATGCGCGGCCTGCGCATGCTCACGTGGGCTATCCGCCCGCCACGCATTGCCGCCGACGAGGCCATCGACAGGATCATCGAGTGGAGCAACACCGCTCGCAAGGAAGGCCTCTTGGGCCTTGAGTCCATCTCCGAGACCGAGGCCGACCCCTTCGCGCGCAAAGGCCTGCAACTGCTGGTGGACGGCAGTGAGCCGCAGGTGATGCGCGCCATCCTCGAGGTCGAGGTGGAGACCCGCGAGCAGAGCGATCTGGCTGCGGCCAAGGTGTTCGAGAGCATGGGTGGTTACAGTCCCACCATCGGCATTCTCGGTGCGGTCATGGGGCTCATCCAGGTGATGAACAACCTCTCGGATCCGAGCCGTCTGGGCCACGGTATCGCCGTGGCCTTCGTAGCCACCATCTACGGCGTGGGACTTGCCAACCTGCTGTACATCCCGTTGGCCAACAAGCTGCGCAGCGCCATCCGCGCCCAGGCGCAGTTCCGCTACATGATGATCGAGGGCATCGTGTCCATTGCGGAAGGCGAGAACCCGCGCAACATCGAAACCAAGCTGCAGGGCTTCCTGCACTGAGGCCGCCATGGCGCGCAAGCGGAAATGCCACGAGGAGCACGACAACCTGGAACGGTGGATGGTGTCCTATGCGGACTTCGTCACCCTGCTGTTTGCCTTTTTTGTTGTCATGTACGCCATCTCGTCGGTGAACGAGGGCAAATACCGCGTGTTGTCCGACACCCTCATCAACGCCTTCAACACCACGCCCAAGAGCGCACAGCCGATTCAGGTGGGGGACGACGGCCTTTCCGGCAGGCCGAGGATCATCGAGCCCATGGAACACCGGGTGGGCGACCTGCCGGATAATCCCATCGAGCAACTGGTGCAGATCGCTGCCGATTTCGAGCAGGCCATGGTGCCCTTCATCGAGGATGAGATGGTGAGCGTGCGGCGCGAGGATTTCTGGGTGGAACTGGAGCTCAACACCTCTTTCCTGTTCGAGAGCGGCAGTGCGGAACTGGAGGACACGGCCATCCCCATCCTGCAGCGGGTGGCCAACGTATTGAAGAAATATCCCAACCCGATCCAGGTGGAAGGCTTTACGGACAACGTCCCCATCAATACCTATGCCTACCCGTCCAACTGGGAGCTCTCGGCCGCGCGCGCGGCCAGCGTGGTGCACGTGTTCATGAATCAGGGGGTGAAGCCGGAGAACATGGCGGCCGTGGGTTTCGGTGAATACCGGCCGGTGGCCGACAATGCCACCGCGAGCGGCCGCAACCGTAACCGCCGTGTGCTGGTGGTGGTGCTGGCCGACAAGGATTCGCGTCGGCTGCTGGAAATCGTGCGCAGCGGGGGACAGTGATGCGGGTGTTCGCCGTTGCCAACCAGAAAGGCGGCGTGGGCAAGACCACCACCGCGGTGACCCTCGCCGGGCTGCTGTCCCAGCGCGGCTATCGCACCCTCATGGTGGACCTGGATCCGCACGGTTCCCTCACCACCTATTTCGGTTTTGATCCGGACACGCTGGATCACAGCGTGTACTCACTGTTCCAGAGCGCACCGCACCCGAACCCGACGGGCGTGGTGCGTCCCACACGCTTTGCAAACTTGCACCTGCTGCCTGCATCCAGCGCTCTGGCCACCCTGGACCGCCAGCTCGGTGCGCGCGAAGGCATGGGTTTGGTATTGGCGCGCGCCCTGGCGCAGTGCACACAGCGGTTCGACGTGGTGTTCGTGGATTGCCCGCCCGTGCTGGGGGTGCTCATGGTCAACGCGCTCGCCGCCAGCCACGCGTTGCTCATTCCGGTGCAAACCGAATTCCTTGCCATGAAGGGCCTCGAACGCATGTTGCACACCCTGGGCATGATTCTGCGTGCGCGCAAGCGTCCACTGCCCTATCTGGTGGTTCCCACCATGTTCGACCGACGCGTGCAGTCCTCGCTGGAAAGCCTCACGGCACTGCGCGATCGCTTCCCCGACGTGCTGGCAAAGACGGTTATCCCGCTGGACACACAATTCCGTGAGGCCAGCCAGCACGGCGCACCGCTGAATTACGTCAATCCGCAGGCGCGCGGGGTCATCGCCTATACCGCGCTGGTCAACCAGTTGTTCGCCGGAGGCGATGCATTGGTGAGGACAGGCTCGTGAGCAGACCCGCCCCCACCCTGGTGGATGAGCGCCAGGCACTCGATCTCTATCTCGAAGCACTGCTGCGCGAGGTGCCGGAATCGGTTGCTGAGCCATCGCCACCGGTACCGGCACCCGCAGCGCCCGCACGGGATACACCGGCGCCGGCGAGTACCGTGGCCACGGCGCCTGCGTCCCAGGAGGCCGCACCGCCGCCGGATTGGGGACGCCGGCGCTTCCAGGCCATGCTGTTTCGCACCGCCGGGCTCACGCTTGCGGTGCCGCTGGCGGAGCTTTCCGGCGTGCAGGAATGGGCGGCTTCGCCCGTGACGCCGCTGCCGCGCCATGTGGACTGGTTTCTCGGCCTGGTGCGCTACCGCGGGCGCAGCGTACCCGTGGTGGACACGGCGCTGCTGGTGCTGCCCCAGGAACGGCGTGCGCGCCTGAGCACCACGGCGGCGGAGCGGTCCACGCGCATCGTCTTCATCGGCGAAGGTGACTGGGGCCTGGCCTGCGACGACGTAGCGGAGGTGATCACCCTGGAACCCGATCAGGTGCGCTGGCGCACCTCGCGCACGTCACGCAGCTGGCTGGCAGGCACGGTGATCCAGCATATGTGCGCCATCATCGAACCGGCCGCCTTCGCACGCCTGCTGGCGGCCGGCGTGTCCCATGCGGGGCTGGCGTGGTCCGAAGAAGGTACGGGAGAACTGTCATGAATAGGGTCGCGGAACAACCGTCGGCGATGGCCACCGAAACCAGGGCCGCACACGATGCCGGCCGCTTCGTCACCTTCCGTCTCGATGCCGAGAAATACGGCATCAACGTGATGCAGGTGCGCGAGGTGCTCAAGATTACCGAGATTGCACCGGTGCCCGGTGCCCCTGGTTTTGTGCTCGGCATCATCAACCTGCGCGGCAATGTGGTGACGGTGATCGATGCGCGTCAACGCTTCGGGCTGCAGCCACGGGACATGGACGAGGCGACACGCATCGTCATCATCGAGGACGGCGAGCAGGTGGTCGGCATGGTGGTGGATAGCGTGGCCGAGGTGATGAACATTCTGCCGACGGAAATCGAGTTGGCCCCGAACGTCGGCAACGACGAGAGCGCAAAATTCATTCAGGGTGTGAGCCATCAGGGCGAGGAACTCACCATCCTCATCGATCACGCCCGGCTGTTCAGCCTGGAGTAGTCCCATGCCGGACGTCGGACGCGTCACACCGGGAAAACCCATCTGGCCCGAGCCGCATGAGGACGAGGCGCGCCGCAGGCGCGAAGAGCAGGGGCAGGACGCGGGCAAGCGTGAAAAGCGGGACACGCCGGAACCGCCATCCCATCCCCCCGACAGACCGCCGGCCGACGGACATATCGACGAATACGCATGAGCATGGAACTGACCCTTTCACTGGCGGCGCTCGCCATCGCGCTTTGGGCGCTGCTGCTGGCCTTCAGGTTGCTGAAGCAGTCCCGTACCGAGCGTGCACGCCTGGAAACCGTGCTGGGCGACGTGCGCTCCCTGGGCAGCGCCGCCATGAGCGTCGGTCAGCGGTTGTCGCTTGCCGAGCAGGGACTGCGCCACATCGCCAAACGGCAGGACGAACTGGGGTTGCGCCAGGAACAGCACGACGACCCGGATGCGAGGTCCTACGAGCAGGCCAGCAAACTGCTGCGCAAGGGTGCGGGTGTGGAAGAGCTCATGGACATCTGCGGTATCTCGCGGGGGGAGGCGGAGTTGCTGGTGATGATGAACCGGATCGAGGGCGAAAAAACGCGTTGAGGGTGTTCTGGAGTCGTAGGGCACGTTGGCGCGCAGCGCCTACGTGACACGATATTTGAAGGATGCGCTTCGCGCGAAGATTGTTTTGACGGGGGATTCCGTCCCCTACGCCGGGTTCCTTTCCTTTGCCAGGCCAAAGAAAAGGAACCAAAAGAAGGGTGGCCCGGCGCGTCCCCCTTCGGGGCTGTTTCCGCCTTAGGCTGCGTTGCTCGGCGAGCCATAGGGGACCCCGGAAGAACGCTCGCTTCGCTCGCTCAAGAAGGCGCTTCGCGCCAAGAAGATGCTCTTGCGTAGGTCACGTTGCGAAGCTACGTGACACGTTCGAACCGCAGAATGTCACGTAGGCGCTGCGCACCAACGTGACCTACGGCGGGTGGTCATCGCCACGGTGGGATTCGCCCCCCTCACCCTGTCGAGGGAACGTTACTTTCAGGAGCGCAGCTGGGTTCTTCGATCCTTCCACGCGGCGCCGAGCCGCAGCCACCGGCCGCGTTACCCATGCATTTCGCGTCCTTTGCGTTCATTCGCGGAATTCTTCTCCGCGCCGCTGTCAGGGCGTACGCCCGGTGACCCAATAGGCGAAGGCGAGTACTTCGGCCACTGCCACGTACAGCTCGCGCGGGATGCTCTCTCCCAGATCGAGCCGCGCCAGCAGGCGGCACAGTTCCGGGTTTTCCTGTAACGGGATGCCGTGCTCGCGGGCCTTGGCGAGGATGGCATCGGCCACCTCGCCGTGGCCCTTGGCGGTCAGGCGCGGTGCATTCCTGCCGTCGTAATGGAGCGCCACGGCCGTATCCGGTTTCTTGTCGCGGTCGTTCATACGCGTTCCCTCAGCAGCCCCTGGGGCAGGCGTTCCTCGCTGCTCGCCTGTCCGGTGTGCGCCTCCAGGGTGCCCACCTCCAGCCCGGCGGCGCGCAAGCGCGTGTCCAGCAGGCCGAGGGAGGCGCCGATGCGCTCGGCCAGTTCGCTGCGTGCGGCGAAGAAGCGGGTGCTCACGGCTTCACCACTCCAGGCAATCACCGCGCGCAAGGGGCCGGATTTGCCGTCACCCAGTTCGAGTGTGATGGTCCACGGCGCCCGGGCTTCCGCCTCGCCGTCGGCTTCCGGTTCGCGCCGGATGCGCAGCATGAGTGTCTCCAGTTGCTCGCCCTGGCGGAACGGCAGTTCCAGGACGAAGCTCGGCTCGCGTTCGCCGGACTCGGGCAGGGCGCGCAACTGGTGCAACTCGATGCGCGCCAGCGCACCTTCGGCATGTCGGGTGAGGGCACGCAGGGTTTCGGTGGCGGCGTGGTCAGGGTCCGCCGCATCTTTATCGGGGCGGGCGGGCGTCGGCGCGCGTAGCAGATGGAGCAGGCGTAGTAGCAAGCCCTTGAGGTCGGAAGCCACCGATTCATGGCCGGCCGGGGGCGCGCCTGCCGGTAGGGGCGGTGCCTTGACCACTGAAGATGGGAGGGCCGGGGCGGTGGTCGGTGGCACCGACGCGGCCAATCGCGCTTCGAGAAAAATTCCCGAACGCTCCACGGCTTGGCGCAGGCCGTCGGCCGTGGCCAGGCGGCGCGGTTCCAGCACCTGCGCGGTGAGCTGTGCGGCAAGCGCACGCACCGACGGTGGCAACCGGCTGTCAGCGACCGCACGGACGAAGGTCTGGATGGCGGGCGCCAGCGGTTGCTGGCGCGGCAAGGCCTGGCGCAGGGCCTGGTGCAGCACCGCCCGCTCGGGCGGGGGTGGTATGCGCAGCCGCCAATGGCCGGGCCGGGGTTCTGCTTCCAGCGACAGGCGCTGGCCTGATTGCAGCGGGACCTCGGTGCGGACCTCCAGCGCCCGTCCCTGGATGAGCACGCGCGCGGTGCCCTGGTCCGCGTCCGCGGAAACCACCAGCGCCTCCAGTACGGCGCCGGCGCGCCAGGCCGCCAGCAGGGCAGGGGCGACGCGGCTGAGCAAGATGAGCGAAGGCCGCTCGGCGGCGAGGCGCATCAGGTCCATGGCACTGTGATGAGGAGAGTATCCGCTGATCGCACTGTCATTTATGATGCGCCAAAACGGAGTCGGGGCATGAAGAATCTGCAGCAGAACTGGTACGTGCGTCGCAAGGGGCGGGTCACCGGGCCCTACCCGGCGGGGTTGGTGTCACGTTACGTTCTGCTCGGGCGCATCAAGCCGGACGACGAGGTCAGCGCCGATCGTGCGGCCTGGTTGCGGGTGCGTGAGGTGGATGCCCTCGTGCCCCAGGTGATGCGTGATGCCGAGGCCCATCCGGACGATCCGGAACTGCAGGAAAAACTGCAAGCGGCGCGGCGCTGGGCCGATGAGCGGCGCCACCCGCACGTGCCGCTGCCCGCGGACAGGGAGCGCCGCCGCGGCGAACCCGTGACGCGTGTGCGTCCGGTGGTCGAGGCGGAACCCACCGGCCCGCGTGCGGTGCACTACCTGGTGCTGGTCCTTCTGGTAGCCGCGGTAGTGGCCGTGCCTTTCCTGCTGCCGGAACCGCAACCCGCCAGTTCCTCGGATTGCTCGGCATTACCGGCGCCGGGAGTGAACTGGAGCGCCTGTCTGCTGAGTGGCCGCGATTTCGCCAACATGGATCTCGACAGCGCTGTGCTGCGCTCGGCAGATCTCAACACCGCCAACCTGCGTGCCGCCAATCTGCACCGCGGCGATCTGGCCTACGTGAATTTCGCGCTGGCCAATCTCCGTGGCGCCAATCTCTCCCACGCCAACCTGCTTGGTGCCAACCTGCGTGGCGCCGACTTGATCAACGCCAATCTCCGCGACGCCGATCTGCGCTATGCGATCCTCGCCGACGCGCGCCGCGAAGGCGCAGACTTCACCGGCGCACGCCTCGATTTCGCGGAGTGGGAAACGGGTGTGCAATGCCGGGCCCATTCCGTGGGGCATTGTGTCATCGATTAGCTTGGGGGAATTCAGCGCAAGGTCGCGAAGGTTTTGTCGGTCAGGTTGCGCGCAGCGCTACCTGACATTTCCTGGCAGCGCGGCCATGAACCCGTGCCATCAATACCGGCGTTTCCTTTAGCCCCGCGACACTGCCGGACCACTTTGCTCTGACTCGACTACAGCAGCCGCGCGTAGCCCGCCCGGGTGTGTGCCGGCGATCGGATAGGCGACCGCGGTCAGATCCCCGTTGATGCGTCTGAGGTCACGTATGACGTCGATATAGACGGCGCTGTTCTTCAATGACTCGGCCTCGCCCTCGCGCAGACGGTCGAAGTGCGCCTCCACTGCGGCCCGTTCCAGGGTGCGCACGGCATCTTTTTCCTTCAGGAGGCGGCGCGCCAGAAGCGGGTCACGCGTCAACAGTACGTTGAGGGACAACTGCAGGTTTTCGGCCACGCGTGCGTGGATCTCCCTGAGACTCGCCAGCTCGGGGGTCGAGAAGTGGTAGCCGTGGTATACCCGCTTTGCGGCAATCTCCATCAGGTTCTTGTCGATCACGTCGCCGACGTGTTCCAGGTTCACGGTGAAGCGGATGATCTCCATGCACCGCTGGCTCTCCTCAAGCGTCATGTGCGTGCGCGAGAGCTGAATCAGATAGTGCTTGATGGCCTCGTGCAGGCGATCCACCTGGTCGTCGTCTGCACCTACTTGCTTCAGCAGTTCGGCATCGTTGTGTTCCAGGACCTCTATAGTGCGCTGCAACATATGGCTCACCAAATCCCCCAGGCGCAGGCATTCACGCGCAGCGCAGGCGAGGGCTTCGGAGGGGGTACCCAATGCCTCCGGATCCAGGTGTTGGGGAATGGCGGGGTCCGGGGTGGCGGGGGCATCCGGCAGCAGTCGTACGGTCACCCGTGCCACCTTTTCCGTGAGGGGCAGGAACAACACCGCCACTGCCAGATTGAAGCCCAGGTGCGCATGCACGGCCGCGCGGCCGTGCGAGGCATCCAGCACCAACAGCCACTCTGCCAGATTGGACAAGAGCGGCAGCACCACAAGAGCAGCGACCCCGCGCATGAGCAGATTGCCAAGCGGCACCCGGCGCGCAGGTGCCGGGGCACCTGTCTGCAGGGTGTACGGTGCGATTGCGCCCCCGACGTTCACGCCGAGAACCAGGGCAAGCACGAGTTCGGACGACAATGCACCGGCGCTTGCCAAGGCGGCAACCAGCAACACCATCGCCAGGGTTGAATGGGCAAGCCACGTCACGAGTGCGGCACACAGCAGGGCCAGGAAAGGGTCGCCTTCGAGCGCGGTGAGCAGCACGCTGAAACCCTGGGCTTCTCGCAGCGGCGCGGACGCGGCCGTGATGGCGCTCAAGGCAAACAGCATCAATCCCAGGCCGATCACGATGCGGCCGATGTTACGCGGCCGGTCGGCGTGCGATTTCATGAAGATGGACACGCCCACTGCGACCGCGAGCGGCGCCAGCCAACGTAGATTCAGGGCGAAAACCTGGGCTACCAGTGCAGAACCGATGTCCGCACCCAGCATGACTGCAAGGGCAACACCGCCGGTGAGCATGCCCCGTGCCACCAACGGGGAGACGATCAAGGCCGTGGCTGCGCTGCTCTGCAGCGCCGCCGTCACGCCCAAGCCGGTGCCCGCGGCGGCGAGGCGGTTTCCGGTGCAGGCGGCGAGCACTTGGCGCAGCCGCGCACCGAAGGCGCGCGTCATGCCCGTGCGCACCATGCGCACGCCCCATATCAGCAGCGCGACACCACCGACCAGATTCAGCAAGAGTTCCGTACCGTTCACCGTGTTCAAACCCAGTGTAATGGCATAAGCATGGCGGCTAATCCTCAGATCGGCATTCACCCGAGCGTGCGATGCACCATCAGGGGCCAGTTCTATGGTTCCAAGTGGACGTGAAAGTGCGGTCTGTTACACGTTTCGACCGCACCTACCGGCGAAGCGCACGTCACGAGGTGCCTCACAATCGAGCTTCGTCCAGGAACAGCACCCGCGTACATAGACCGCACCGGGCCGCGCACGACCGGGCGCACGTCTGAAATGAAACAGCAGGTTTTCGGCAGAGTGGGATGCGCGCGCGCATCCCGTGACTAGAGGGTTGGCGGACGCGGGCGAATGGACAAAAGGCGATGCTGGGGCATGAAAAACGTGGCTCCGGGGATGACCGGCACCCTTTCGGTGCCTGCGGTCAAATTGAGACACAACCCATCAGAAAAAGCAAACCACGCAGGGCTTTAGCTGCACAGGCTTGTCAATTTCGTTTTTACAGGTATGGTTTTTAAGGTACTGCGATTACTTCGACAGGTCCGCCATGTTCCCGTTTCGGCTCGGCCGCCTTCCGCGTCACTGTCTCACCTTCCCGGGCTAAGCCGGGGGCGAACGCTCGCCTCCGGCCTGCTCCCTTTTCTGCATTACGTTGATCCCCGCGTTGAAGCAATGCGTCACCTTGGTGGCATTGCGAGAACATGAGCGGATGACCCCTGCAAACTGACGAGACGAAATCCGATTCGAGGAGCACACAGCATGAGCAAGGAACAGGCAAAAAAGGTCGCCCAGAAATCCCTCAAGGAGAAGCGACGGGAAAAGAAGGAGAAACGAAACAAGAAGGAGTGAGACGGCTGCAGCGGGGAAGTGCTCGGTGGTTACGCAGCGTGAACATCTCTTGACCGCGGCGTCACGTAGCCGCTGCGCCAAGTGACCGACGACGCGCAGATGATGAAACATGCCGGCAGTGACCGTTGCGTTGCGTGGCGCGCGACCTTCGAGGGGCCTTCTTTTCTCAGGCAAAGACCAGCCGGATGCCGGCAGGTTTGAGGTAGTCGGCTTCCTGGGCGAGGTCGGCGCGGGTGAGGGGATGGGCGTCGAGCCAGCCGGCGGGGAAGTGGAGGTGCAGTTCGCCGGCGCTTGCGGCCGTGGCCACGGGGGGCAGGGGCGCGGGGGTGCGGCTGCGGTGCAGGGTGGCGCTCAATCGCAATAAAGCGGAAAGCCTTGCAACGGTGGCGGCGCGACCGCCGCCCAGTTGTTTGAACAAGGGCACCGGGAACTTGCGGCGGTGGCCGCGCACCATGAGTGCGAGGGTGGTCTGTTCCTGGCGCGAGAAGCCCGGCAGGTCAGCATTTTCCAGGATGTAGGCAGCGTGTTTGTGTTGTCCGCTGTGTGCCACGGCAAGGCCGAGCTCGTGCAGTTGTGCGGCCCAGCACAGCATCTGGCGTGCATCGTCGTCGGCCAGGTTCCAGGCATCGCTCACTTGGGCCCACAGGGTGACGGCGGTGCGTTCCACGCGCGCGGCCTGCAACGCGTCCACACCGAAGCGCGTCGCCAGTGCCGCCACGGTGCGGGCGCGTACATCCTCGTGGCGCAGGCGGCCCACAAGGTCGTGGAGCAGACCTTCACGCAGCGCGCCGTCGGAGACGTGCATGTTATCGATACCCAGTGCCTCGAAGGTCGCCAGCGCAATGGCCACGCCACCCGCGAACACCTGCTGGCGCGTCTCGGAAAGACCGGGCAATGGCAGTTTGTCGGCGCGTCCGCTCTTCACCAGGGTGTCGGCCAGGCGGCGCAACGCCGCCAGGGTGATGCCGCCCTGGGTCCAGCCGCTCAGGCGCAACACCCGTTCGATGGCGCGCAAGGTGCCTGAGGTGCCGATGGCGTCGTCCCAGCCCACGCCTTGGTAAAAGGCCTGATAAGGTTCGATCTGCATGAGGGCGGCGAGGCGCGCCCGCGCCATGGCCTTCGCGCCGATGGTGCCTGTCGGGAAATGGGTCTGGGTCCAGGTGACGCACCCCATGGCGGTACTTTCCATGTGCAGCGGCTCGTGGTGCTCGCCGATGATGAACTCGGTGCTGCCGCCGCCGATGTCGAGCACCAGCCGGCGTCGACCATCGTCTTCCACGCTGTGCGACACACCCTGATAGATGAGGCGTGCCTCTTCACGGCCGGCGATGACCTCGATGGCATGGCCGAGAACCGCTTCGGCTTCCCGCAGGAAACTTTCCGCATTACTGGCGCTGCGCAGGGTGTTGGTGCCCACGGCGCGCACCGCCTCGGGCGGCAGACCGCGCAGCCGCTGGCCGAAACGCCCGAGACAGGCCAAGGCGCGGGCCGCGGCATCGGGTGCGATACGGCGGTCTTCACCCAGTCCTGCGGCGAGCCGCACGGGCTCGCGCAGGCGGTCGATGATTCGCAATTCGCCCTGGCGCAGCCCGGCCACCACCAGGTGGAAGCTGTTGGATCCCAGGTCGAGGGCAGCGATGGTTGGGGGTGGGACGCTCATGGGCACGGTGCGGTGGAGGGGACCGGGCAAGCATAACCGCGTTTGCGGCCGGGCTCAGGACTTCGTGGGCGGGGTCAGCCCCGGTATCATGACGCTTTCGTTCCGATGCCGGCTCCGATGAACCCAGTGCTGCTCTCCGAACTGCCTTATCACGCCAATACGGCCGATCTGTTCGAAACCGTGGCCGACGAGCCTTGGGCCATGTTTTTCGACAGCGCGCAGCGGCGCTGGGATGGGCGCTACGACATCGTGTGTGCGCGGCCCTATGCCACGTTGTCGGCATGGGGCGACCGCATCGAGCTGGTCACGCAAGAGGGCACCCGGTTCCTGCAGGGTGACGCACTGCAAGTGTTGCAGACACTGCTGGGCGAACCCGCCGCTTCCGGCGACCTTCCGTTCACGGGCGGTGCGGTCGGTTATTTCAGTTATGACCTGGGTCGGCGCCTCGAGGGGCTTCCCGCCCCAGTGAGCGAGATACCGGACATGGCGGTCGGTCTCTACGACTGGGCACTGGTGGTGGATCACGAGGCACGCCGCAGTTGGCTGGCCGGGCAGGGGCGAAGCGCCGCAACGCACGAACAATGGGATACCCTGCTGGAGCAGTTTTCCCTGCCCTTCGTCGGTGGACGTCGGCTGCGCTACAGTGCCCGGGCCGAGCCCGTGATCGAGCCCGACGGCGCGGACTATGCCCGTGCCTTCACGCGTATCCGGCGCTACATCGTCGAGGGCGACTGCTACCAGGTGAACCTGGCACGCCGCTTCACGGTGGCGACGAGCGGCGATCCCTGGGAAGGTTATCGCCGCCTGCGGCGTGACAACGCCGCACCCTTTGGCGCCTACCTGCACCTGCCCGGCATGCAGGTGCTGAGTGCCTCGCCCGAGCGGTTTCTACAGGTCCGTGACGGACGCGTGGAGACGCGGCCCATCAAGGGGACGCGTCCGCGCGCGGCGGATGCGTGGGAGGATTGTCAGTTGGCCGAGGCCCTGCACACGAGTCCGAAAGACCGCGCGGAGAACCTGATGATCGTGGACCTGTTGCGCAACGACCTTGGCAAGGCCTGTGCCATCGGTAGTGTGGCGGTACCTGCGCTGTTCGAGGTGGAGAGCTTTGCCACCGTGCATCACCTGGTGAGTACCGTCACGGGCCGCCTTGCGCCCGGCCGCAGCGCGCTCGACCTGCTGCGTGCCTGCCTCCCCGGGGGGTCCATCACCGGTGCGCCCAAGCGCCGCGCCATGGAGATCATCGAGGAACTGGAGCCGGGCCGCCGGGGCGTGTATTGCGGCGCCATCGGCTACGTGGGCTTTGATGGTGCCATGGATACCAGCATCGCCATTCGCACCCTGGTGCAACGCGGCGGTGAGGCGCAGCTATGGGCGGGCGGCGGCATCGTGGCCGATTCGCGCTGCGAGGACGAACTGGCGGAGACCCTGCACAAGGCGGCGGGATTGTTGCAATTGCTCACGCCCGGTACCTAGGGAACAGCGCGGGTGCGCAGAGCACACGGAGGGTCGTCGCCCGAAGCCGCGTTCACCGGCTGCTTCAGGCGGCGAGGTATCTTGCTGCTCGCGGCGCCTCCGTGGTGTTGCCGCGCTCGCGACGGAAGGTCGCTGCCACGGCCGGCCCGTTCGTGCCTAGTCCACCCTGATGCTGTGACGCTTGGCCTTTTCCACCTTGGGCAGGGTGAGCTCGAGGATGCCATTTTCCAGCTTGGCGCGGGCCTTGCTCGCGTCCACAGCGCTCGGCAGCGCAATGGTGCGTGAGAATTCACCCCGGCTGATCTCGTTCCGGAAATAATTGGCGGCCGCGATCTTTTCCTCGTGGTGGCGGTGGCCGCGGATGGTCACGGTATCCTCGCTCATGGACACATCCAGGTCTTCGCGGGTGACCCCGGGGACCTCGGCGCGCACCACGATCTCGGTGGCGCCATCCACCACGTCCACCCGCGGCGACTTGCCGAGCCCGGCCGTGAGGTCGACCCATGTCGGATGCTCGAAACGGAACGGACGCATCCAGGCGCGTGGCCAGCGCTGGCCGAAAAAATCCTCGAAGAGCCGGTCCATCTGCTCTACGGGTGTCAATGGCCGCACGGGGAGTGAGCGGTTATCAGATGTCTTCTCTTCGCGCGATTCGTCTTCTTTGGTCATACCGTCCTCCGTTGGCCGCTGTCTCCTGAAAGCTATCGTTCGGGCTGTCAGCCGTGAGTACCCATTCCAGCATCCTATCCTTCTCCCGTCGGGAGAGGGAGGGCTTCTCCTGTGCTTTGCCGTCACCGCTGAAAACTATGGTTCCTTCCGCGGAATTGTGGGGGCTGCCGGTGCCGGATCCCTATAGCGCAGGTGGAGCCGTGCGGAATTGCTGCCATTCTTAAGCAGGTGCCGAATGGAGGACCCATGCCGCCACAGGAGCGTATGCAGGGCGAGGGCTGGCGTGCGCTCAGTCGTGAGCGATGGCTGGCCCGTTACGACGAGGTGCGCCACGAGAGTGAGCACCTGTGTCGTCCGCTCGCCATAGAGGACTACGTGGTGCAGGCCATGCCCGAGGTGAGTCCGCCCAAGTGGCATCTGGCACACACGAGTTGGTTTTTCGAAGTCCTGCTGCTGGAGCCGTTCTTGCCGGGCTACAAGTGCTTCCACCCGCAGTTCGCGCAGCTTTTCAATTCCTATTACCGCACCCTCGGCGATCCCTTCCCGCGACCGCGCCGCGGTGTGCTCTCGCGTCCCACCGTGGCCGAAGTGTACCGCTACCGCGGCCACGTGGATGCGGCCGTGTCGCAACTGGTGGAGTCGGTGGATTCATCGGAACTGGCTGCGATGGTGGAGGTGCTGGAGTTGGGTTTGCACCATGAGCAGCAACACCAGGAACTGCTGCTCATGGATGTGAAGAACAACTTTGCGGCCAATCCGCTGCGTCCCGCCTACCACGATGCTCCCGACCCGGCGGCGCCCGAGGCGGCGCCACTCGCCTGGGTGGATTTTCCGGGCGGTATCCTGGAAGTTGGGGCGGATGAGCAGGGCTTCGCCTATGACAATGAGCGGCCACGCCATATGGCGGCGCTGGCCCCCTATCGGCTCGCCTCGCGCCTGGTCACCAACGCAGAATTTGCTGGGTTTATCGCCGACGGCGGATATCGTCGTCCCGAACTGTGGCTGGCCGATGGCTGGGCCACCGTCACCCAGCAGGGCTGGGAGGCACCGCTGTACTGGGAACGGCTCGATGGTGAGTGGTGGCATATGACCCTGGGCGGCATGCGTCGAGTGGAGCCCCACGAACCGGTATGCCACATCAGTTTCTACGAGGCGGACGCCTTCGCCGCCTGGAGCGGCAAGCGCCTGCCCACGGAGGCGGAATGGGAGAGGGCGGCCGACGGCCTGCGGGTGGCCGGCAACTTGTACGAAACCGGGTGGCTGCATCCGCGGCCCGCCCGGGACGAGGGTCTTACGCAGATGTTCGGCGACGTGTGGGAGTGGACCTCGAGCAGTTACGGTCCGTATCCCGGCTACCGGCGCGCACCCGGGCCGTTGGGTGAATACAACGGCAAGTTCATGAGCAACCAGCGCGTGTTGCGCGGCGGCGCCTGCGTGACGCCCGCTTCCCACCTGCGCGCCCCCTATCGCAATTTCTTCTACCCGGACGACCGCTGGCAGTTCGCCGGTCTGCGCCTGGCTGACGACCCATGAACCGGCTCGATCCCGTTGTCTCCTTGCAACCCGCAGCTGACGAGGCGTTTCGCGCCGATGTGCGCGAGGGGTTGAGCCGGCGGCCACGGCAGTTGGCACCCAAGTGGTTCTATGACGGCCGTGGGGCGGCGTTGTTCGAGGCCATCTGCCGCACGCCGGAGTACTACATCACTCGCGTGGAAAAGCAGTTGCTCGCGGCGCTTTGTTCCGAACTGGCCGACCTTGCCGGCAGCCAGTGTGTGGTCGTGGAGCCGGGCTGCGGCAGTACTGAGAAAGTGCGCCTGCTCGTGGATGCGCTGCGGCCTGCGGCCTATGTCCCCGTGGACATCTGTGCGGTCTATCTCGATGCTGCCGGTGAATTGGCCCGTCATTGTCCCGGCTTGCCGGTCATGCCCATCTGCGCCGACTTTGCCCGGCTACCCGCGCTGGCATTGCCACCCGGCCGCCGCCTGATGTTCTTTCCCGGGTCCACCATCGGTAATCTGGAACCCGGGGAAGCGGTGGATTTTCTCGGAACCCTTGCCGCCTGCGCAGGCGCGGGGGGCGGACTGCTCATCGGCGTGGACCTGAAGAAGCACCGTGCAGTGCTGGAGGCCGCCTACAACGACGCCGCCGGCGTCACGGCCGCCTTCAACCGCAATCTGCTGGTGCGCATCAACCGTGAGCTGGGTGCCGGATTCGTGCCCCAGGGCTTTGCCCACCTCGCCTTCTATGATGAGATGCAGGGTCGTATCGAGATGCATCTGGTCGCACGCAGGCCCCAGGAGGTGTGGGTCGATGGCGAGCGCCACACCTTCGCGGCCGGTGAATCCATTCACACAGAGAACTCCTACAAGTACACGGTGGAGGAATTCCGGGCATTGGCCATGCGTGCCGGCTGGCGGCATCGGCGCGTGTGGTGCGACCGGGACGGGCTGTTCAGCGTGCACTACCTGGACCTGGCGTAAGCCCGCCCACCACGGCCGCGTGCGTGATGCAAGCCGTGCCGGCCGGTGTATCATCCCGCGATGCCTCAGGGAGTAGCTTTCATGTCAGTATCCACAGACCCGTCCCTCATCACCGAGCTGCG
The DNA here is from genome assembly GCA_041677345.1 of Thiohalomonadaceae bacterium. Lineage (GTDB taxonomy): Bacteria > Pseudomonadota > Gammaproteobacteria > Thiohalomonadales > Thiohalomonadaceae > JALOAT01. Next base: position 19,378 of record JBAYQE010000012.1, on the reverse strand, counting down.
GCGCAACAGCCTGCTTTCCGCGCTCAGCGACGACGAACTCGCCCGCGTGCTGGCGGCCTGCCAACGCTATGAACTGGAGCCGGATCAGAGCCTGTTCGAGCAGGGCCGGCCGGCCGAGCGCTTCTTTCTCCTGCGTAGCGGGCTGGTGAAGCTGTCACGCCTGTCACCGGCAGGGGATGAGAAGGTGATAGAACTGGTACAGGCGGGCCAAACCTTTGGCGAGGCACTGATGTTCGTGGACAAACCCATTGCCTATCCGGTGACCGCCCGTGCCATCGAGCCCAGTGAGGTGCTCGGTTTTGACATTCGCAGCTTTCTCGCCCTCCTCAAGGCCTCTCCCGCCACCTGCCTAGCGATGCTGGCCGGCATGAGTCGGCGCATGCATGCGCTGGTGGAGGAGATCGACCGGCTGGCCTTGCAGAGTGCCACGGCCCGGCTGGCGGATTTTCTCCTGTCCAGTGCCCAGGATGGGAAGGTTGCCTTACGCACGCCCAAGAACGTGTTGGCCTCAAGGCTCTCCATTCAACCCGAGACGCTGTCCCGCATCTTTGCGCGGCTCTCCGCCGAAGGGGTGGTGGAGGTGCAAGGGGCCCAGATCGTGCTGCACCGGGTGCAGGACTTGCAGCGCATGTCCAGCGCGGCACGGGGCTAGTCAGGCCTCTCGGCAAGTCGAGGTTCTTGGGTGGAGCCGGGGCTGAAATCTCGCCCGGCGGGCAGGGTTCCTGCGGCCTCTGCCTAGCCCAGCAACACCCTGATGTGTTCGGTGACGCTGCGGCCGAGCGGACTGGGTTCATAGCCGCCTTCGAGCACGGAGACGATGCGATTGCCGGCATGCCGGGCAGCGATTGTCATGAGTTGCCGGGTGAGCCAGGCATAGTCTTCCTCTACCAGGCCCAGTTGTCCCATGTCTTCTTCCCGATGGCCGTCAAAGCCTGCGGAGATGAAAAGCATCTCGGGGGCGAAGGCATCCAGCGCGGGCAGGGCCAGCTTGTCCACGGCCTCGCGAAAGCCGCTCCCGCCACTGCTCGCCTTCAGGGGCACGGCCAGGGTATTGGCCGGGCACTGATCGAGGTCCACGTAGGGATACCAGGGGTGCTGGAACAGGGAGATGAAACGTACCCGTGGCTCGCGGCGGAAGATGTTTTCGGTGCCGTTGCCATGGTGCACGTCGAAGTCCACGATGGCCACGCGCTCAAGACCGTAATGGGCCAAGGCATGGGCGGCACCCACGGCGACGTTGTTGAAGATGCAGAAACCCATGGCGCGGTCTGCTTCGGCGTGATGCCCCGGTGGCCGGACACCGCAGAAGGCGTTTTCCACCTTGCCCGCCATGACCAGGTCCACCGCCAGTACGGCGGCGCCGGCAGCGCGCCGCGCCGCCTCGAGCGTGTGCGGCCCCATGGCGGTGTCCGGGTCCAGCATGACCAGGCCCTCTCCGGGCGCCTCGGACTCGACGCGATCCACATAGGATTCCACGTGCACCCGGAGCAGTTGTTCACGGGTCACCAGCGGTGCCTCGTGGTGACGCAGCAGGTCCATCAGGCCGGCAGCAATGAGCCGGTCCTCGACGGCGTGGAGGCGCGAGGGATTCTCGGGATGGTGGCTGCCCACCTCATGGCGCAGGCAGGTGGGGTGGCTGATGTAGGCGGTGCGCATTGGAGAGACCAGAATAAAACATCAGCGTCCGCAAATGGAACGCAAAACCGCACAAATGCCGGGAAGTCATCAAGCGCGGGACCCGACCGGCCGCAGGAGAAGCTTTGCCAAGGCTTTCCATTGGCCACCCGCGGTTGCTTTTTTCTTATGATTGGCCTGCAGTTGCGTCATTCGGCCGATTGACGTTTTTTCTGTCTTCCGGTGCAGGCGTGTGGTATGCGTTAACGGGAAAGCGAGGGATCCATGGCACAGCACTATCTGAAGCGGCTCTTCGAACCTACCAGCGTGGCCGTTTTCGGCGCGAGCGACCGCGAGGGTTCGGTGGGCACCCTGGTGTTCAAGAACATGTTGGAGGGGGGCTTCAAGGGCGGCCTTTATCCCATGAATCCCAAGCACGAGACCGTGCAGGGGCAGAAGGCTTATCCGAACCTTGCTGCAGTGCGCAAGCCGGTGGACCTGGCCGTGGTTGCCACCCCGGCCCATACGGTGCCCGGCATCATCGAAGACTGCGGTGAGCACGGCGTCAAACATGCCGTGATCCTGTCGGCGGGGTTCCGCGAGGTAGGCCCTGAGGGGCGCAAGCTGGAAAAGGCAGTACTGGAGACGGCACGCCGCTACGGTATTCGCTTCGTGGGTCCCAACTGTCTCGGTATCATGCGCCCCTCCCTGGGCGTGAACGCCACCTTCAACAAGGGTTCGGCCGCCGCCGGGCGCCTGGCGCTGGTGTCTCAGTCCGGCGCGCTGTGCACAGCCATCCTGGACTGGGCCGGTCCCAACGGCGTGGGCTTCTCGTCGGTGATCTCCACCGGCATCTCGGCTGACCTGGACTTTGGCGAGGTGCTGGATTACCTGGTGGCCGACCCGCAGACCGAGAGCATCCTGCTTTACATCGAGGGCATCCATAACGCGCGCTCTTTCATGAGCGGCCTGCGTGCCGCCGCGCGCGTGAAGCCCGTGATCGCACTCAAGGTGGGTCGGCATGCGGCCGGCTCCAAGGCTGCCATGTCCCACACCGGTGCACTGGTAGGCGCCGACGATGTGTTCGATGCCGCCTTGCGCCGCGCGGGCGTCGTACGAGGGATGCGCATCGGCAACCTGTTTTCGGCCGCCAGCACCCTGGCGGCCCATTACAAGATCCAGGGCCAGCGCCTGGCCGTGGTGACCAACGGCGGCGGCCCCGGTGTCATGGCCATCGATCGTGCCGCCGACCTGGGCCTGCCACTGGCGCGGCTGTCCGACCGGACGGTCGCCAAGCTCAATGAGTCGCTGCCGCCCACCTGGTCCAAGGGCAATCCGGTGGACATCATCGGTGATGCCGGTCCCGAGCGCTATGCCGCGGCCGTGCAGGCCTGCCTCGAGGACAAGAACGTCGACGGCGTGCTGACCATCCTCACGCCCCAGGCCATGACCCAACCCACGGAAGTGGCCGAGGCCATCGTCGCGGTGAACCAAGGCAACAAGAAGCCGCTGCTGGCTTGCTGGATGGGCGGCGTGCAGGTGGCGGAAGGGCGCCATCGCCTGGTGCAGGCGGGTCTGCCCAGCTTCAATACCCCGGAAGCGGCGGTGGAGGCGTTCGATGCCCTGAGCTCTTACTACCAAAACCAGCAACTGCTGCTGCAAACCCCCGGCCCCATCTCTGAGCGCCGTCCTCCCGATGTGGAAGGGGCACGGCTGATCATCGAGGGCGCGCTGGCGGAAGGGCGCAAGGTACTGTCGGAAACCGAATCCAAGGCGGTGCTCGGTGCCTTTCACATCAATGCCACGCGCAGTGTGGTGGTGCGCTCACCCAATGAGGCGCTGGTGCAGGCCGCGGCCATGGGCTTCCCCGTGGCACTCAAGATCAACTCACCCGACATCACCCATAAGAGCGATGCCGGCGGTGTGATGCTCGGCATCAATAACGCCCATGCGGTGCGCACGGCCTACAACGACCTCATCAACGCGGTAAAGCGCAACCGGCCCAATGCACGTATCGACGGCGTCACCATCCAGCCCATGCTGCGCAAGCCGAACGGGCGGGAGTTGCTGGTGGGCATCCTGAGCGACCCGGTCTTCGGGCCCGTCATCACCTTCGGTGCCGGTGGCACGACAGTGGAGGTGATGGGCGATCGCGCCGTTGCCCTGCCGCCCATCAACCGCTTCCTCGCCAGCGACATCATCCAGCGTACGCGTATCGCCAAGATGCTGGGGGCCTTCCGCCACATGCCGCCGGCCAACGTGGAATCCTTGCAGGAGGTACTGCTGCGTGTCTCGGAGATTGCCTGCGAACTCCCCTGGGTGAAGGAACTGGACATCAATCCGCTCATCCTTGATGAGCACGGGGGCGTGGCGCTGGATGCCCGCGTGGTCGTGGGTTACTACAGCAGTGCGCAGGAACGGTACGCCCATATGGCCATCTACCCGTATCCCACGCACCTGGTGACCACGTGGCAGTTGCCGGACGGTACCAATCTGCTTATTCGCCCCATTCGTCCCGAGGATGCGGAGATCGAGCAGAACTTCGTGCGCGGCCTGTCCGAGCGCACCAAGTATTTCCGTTTCATGCAGACCATCGACGAGCTCACGCCGGCGATGCTCACACGCTTCACCCAGATCGACTACGACCGTGAAATGGCGCTCATCGCAGTCATTGCGGAAGAAGGTGGAGAAATGGAGATCGGCGTGTGCCGCTACGTGATCAATCCCGACGGCAAGAGCTGTGAATTTGCGGTGGTGGTGGCCGATGAATGGCAGCGCCGGGGCATCGCTCACCTGCTCATGGCACAGCTCATGGAGGCGGCACGTCAGCGCGACCTCGAGATCATGGAAGGTACTGTGCTCTCGAGCAATACCGAGATGTTGGCGCTGGCGGAGACGCTCAGCTTTGCCATCAGCCCCGATCCCGAAGATTCGAGCCTGCGGCGCGTGGTGAAGCGGCTGTAAAGAGCACCGAAGAACGCTCGCCACAGAGGGTACAGAGGATACATGTTCCGGCCTCAGGGACACCTCTGTGACCTCTGTGGCTCGTCGATCCAGGGATGGCATCTGTCAGGCACTGATTGCATTACGTCCACGAACGCGGCAAGCAACCGTGCAATGGCCTTCATGGCTGTGGTGGTGCTCTCTGCGGCAGGTTGGCTCATCGATAAGGTATTTCCGTGAATGCCATCTTTTTTTCCCTGGTGTTGGTTGCCTTCCTCACGGCCGCGTGGCGGCAGGTACAGTGGACGGGGGAGGGCATCTCACCCATGGATGCGTTATCGCAGGGGATGGTGCAATCGGCCGGCGGAGCGGTGGAACTGGCCATCGGTCTGGTCGGTGTGATGGCACTGTTCCTCGGGCTCATGAAGGTGGCGGAGGAAGGCGGGCTGCTCACCGTGATCGCTCGGCTCATCCGCCCGCTCATGGTGCGATTGTTCCCGCAAGTGCCCGCCGATCACCCAGCCATGGGCGCCATGATCCTGAACTTTTCCGCCAACATCCTGGGCCTTGGCAATGCGGCCACACCCTTCGGGATCCGCGCCATGCAGGAACTCAACCGGCTCAATACGCGGCCCGGGACGGCCACCGACCCCATGGTGTTGTTCCTGGCCATGAACACCTCCAGCCTCACCTTGCTGCCCACCGGTGTGATCGCCCTGCGTGCTTCGGCGGGCTCGGCCGATCCGGCAGCCATTCTGCCCACCACCCTGTTCGCCACCTTGTGTTCCACCACGGCCGCCATCATCGCCTGCCTTGCCTATCGCCGCTTCTTTCCCTTTGAACGCGGACCCGAGGATGCAGTGGCCGCCGATGTTGCACCGGTCGTGGACCAATCCTTGCCGGAGGCAGGCAAGGGTTATCCGTTCGCAGTCTCCTTGCTGGCACTGATGGCACTCATCGCCCTTGTCCCCCTGACGGTGCTTTACGGCAGCGCCATCGCCCCCTGGATCATCCCTGCACTCATGGTGGGTTTTCTTGCCTTTGGCGTGGTACGCGGGGTACGCATCTACGAGGCCTTCATCGAGGGCGCCAAGGAGGGCTTCCAGGTAGCGCTGCGCATCATCCCGTACCTGGTCGCCATTCTGGTTGCGGTCGCCATGCTGCGCGCCAGCGGTGCGCTGGACGTGTTCGTGCACTGGGTGGGCGCGTACACGGCGACGTTCGGTCTGCCCGCGGAGGCCCTGCCCATGGCGCTGTTGCGTCCACTGTCAGGCTCGGGCGCCTACGGGGTGATGGCCTCCATCATCAACGATCCTGCCGTCGGCCCGGACAGCTATACGGGTTTTCTGGTCTCCACGCTTCAGGGCAGCACGGAAACCACGTTCTACGTCCTTGCCGTCTACTTTGGCGCCATTCAGGTGCGGCGCGTGCGCCATGCCCTGGCGGCGGGTATCACCGCCGACATCGTGGGCGTGTTCGCCGCCGTGGCCGCGTGTTCCTACCTCTTCGCCTAGCCGGCTCCCCCGAAAGGGAACGTCAAAGCGGACTACCTTTTTATCACTACGTCGCCGTCACGTGAGGGATGAGTCATGTCGGAGAACAAGGTATACCCGGTACGCAGTGATATCGAAGCCGGCGCGCACATAAATGAGTCTGTGTACCGGGAGATGTATCGGCGCTCCGTGGATGACCCGGAAGGCTTTTGGGCCGAACAGGCGCAGACGTTCCTCACCTGGATCGAGCCCTGGGAACAGGTCTTGGACTACAGCTTCAACGCCGCCAACCTGCACATCCAGTGGTTCAAGGGCGGCAAGCTGAACGTGGCCTACAACTGTCTCGACCGACACCTGGCCACGCGTGGCGATCAGGCGGCCATCATCTGGGAAGGCGATGATCCGGGTGTGGACAGGACCATCACCTATCGTGAGCTGCACGATGAGGTTTCGCGCTTCGCCAATGCCCTGAAAGCGCGTGGCGTAAGAAAGGGTGACCGGGTTTGCATCTACCTGCCCATGGTGCCGCAGGCTGCGGTGGCCATGCTCGCGTGCGCACGCATCGGTGCAATCCATTCCGTGGTTTTCGGCGGATTCTCACCGGAGGCACTGAAGGATCGCATCCTGGATTCGGATTGTCAGGTGGTGGTCACCTCTGACGAAGGCCTGCGCGGCGGCCGGCGCGTGAGCATGAAGAACAACACGGACAAGGCACTGCTGGAGTGTCCGAATGTGCATACCGTGTTCGTCGTGAAGCACACGGGGGGCGACGTGCCTTGGCTCGCCATGCGTGACGCGTGGTATCACGAAGCCATCGCCACGGTATCCTCCGAGTGTCCGCCCGAGCCCATGGATGCGGAAGACCCGTTGTTCATCCTCTACACCTCCGGCTCCACCGGCAAGCCCAAGGGGGTTTTGCATACCACGGGGGGGTACCTGCTGTTTGCCGCGATGACGCACAAGTATGTGTTCGATTATCACGAAGGCGAGGTGTACTGGTGCACCGCCGACGTGGGCTGGGTCACGGGCCACACCTACATCGTCTACGGTCCGCTCGCCAACGGTGCACGCAGTCTCATGTTCGAGGGTGTGCCCAGTCATCCGGACAGCTCGCGCTTCTGGCAGGTGTGCGACAAGCATCAGGTAAACATCTTCTACACCGCACCCACCGCCATCCGCGCGCTCATGCGCGAGGGGGACGAACCGGTGAAGCGCACCGGACGCAAGTCCCTGCGCCTGCTCGGAACCGTGGGCGAGCCCATCAATCCGGAGGCCTGGGAGTGGTATTACCGCGTGGTGGGCGAAGAGCGCTGTCCAGTGCTCGACACCTGGTGGCAGACCGAAACGGGGGGGCACATGATCACGCCACTGCCCGGTGCCACGGCGCTCAAACCGGGCTCGGCGACACTGCCGTTCTTTGGTGTGGTTCCTGCCATCGTGAATCCCGCCGATGGCTCGGTGATCGACGGCGAGGGTGAGGGGGCGCTGGTGATCACACACCCTTGGCCGGGCCAGGCACGCACGGTGTATGGTGATCACAAGCGTTTCATCGACACCTATTTCAATACCTTCCGCGGCTATTACTTTACCGGTGACGGTGCGCGGCGCGACGCGGATGGTTACTACTGGATCACCGGCCGCATCGATGACGTGCTCAACGTTTCCGGCCATCGCATGGGCACCGCGGAGATCGAAAGTGCGCTGGTCTTGCACGAGAGCGTGGCCGAAGCCGCGGTCGTGGGTTTTCCACACGACATCAAGGGGCAGGGGATCTATTGCTACGTGACCCTGGTGGCCGGCGTGGAACCATCGGAGGCATTGAAAAAAGAACTCGTGACGCTGGTGCGCGGCGAGATCGGTCCCATTGCCAGCCCGGACGCGATTCAGTGGGCGCCCGGCCTGCCCAAGACCCGTTCCGGAAAGATCATGCGTCGCATCCTGCGCAAGATCGCCGCCAATGAAATCGACACCCTGGGTGATATCAGCACGCTGGCCGATCCCGGCGTGGTGGAGGAGCTGGTGCGCAACCGCGTGAGCCGATGAGTGGAGAAATCACGCCGTCGAACCGGCAACGCGGAAGGCGCGGAGAACATGGCAGGGTTCAAAGGTTAATCACGGATGCTGCTTGGTGTCGTCCGTGGTTCAATGTCCAGATCCGCTGCGCCCTCCGCGTCGTTTACCCATCCTTAAGGCTCATTTGACCATGCCGCCGACGCGCAACAGCCCACGAATATGTGCTGCCACGCTGCGGCCCAAGGCTTGCAAAGCATAGCCGCCTTCCAGGACTGAGACGGTACGCCCTGTGCAATGCTTGCGCGCCAGGTCGACCACCTCGCGCGTGATCCAGAAGTAGTCGCTTTCGAGGAGGTTCATCTGACCGAGGTCATCCTCGAAATGGCTGTCGAATCCCGCCGAGATCAGGATCAGCTGCGGTGCGAAGCCGTCCACCGCCGGCAGGATGCGTGACTTCACGGCCTGTTGGAATTCTTCACTGTATGTGCCGGCCTGCAAGGGGACGTGCACCATACGCGGCCGGCTTTCGTCGATGGGCATGTTGGGATAGAGCGGATGCTGGAACACCGAGCACAGCATTACGCGCGGATCGTCACGGAACGTGGTTTCGGTACCGTTGCCATGGTGGACATCGAAATCGACGATGGCCACACGTTCGAGTCCGCAGTGCTCCAAGGCGTGTGCGGTGGCGATCGCCACGTTGTTGAAGATACAGAAACCCATGGCGTGTTCAGCCATGGCGTGGTGGCCCGGCGGACGCACCGCACAAAAGGCAGTTTCCACCTCACCCGCCAGCACCAACTCCACACCGAGCACCGCCGCGCCCGCTGCGCGGAAAGCGGCTTCCAGGGTGTGCGGGTTCATCAGCGTGTCGGCATCCAGCCGGTAATAGCCCTGCCGAGGCGATGCGAGCCGCAACGCCTGCAGGTAGGCCGCCGTATGCACTCGGAGAAGCTGTTCCTCCGTAACCACGGGGGCCTCCCAATAGCGCAGCAAGGGCAGGGTGCCATCGGCGACCAGCTGATCATTGATGGCGTCGAGCCGAGCCGGGCTCTCGGGGTGCACTGACCCCATCTCGTGCAGCTTGCAGGCAGGGTGGGTGATGTAGGCGACGGACATGCGGTGCCGTTCAGATAGGGTGCTGCGGACCCCGGGATGACCGGGCGCTCATTTTGAGGCCCCAGCCGGCGGAGCGTCCTGGGTCGCAGTCGTCATGGGAACGACATCCCCTTTTTGTTCCTGGTACACAACGCGTAGACCCGAATTCCGTGGAATACCACCGCGTTGGCGGCAGGTATCGACTGACGGCGCCAGGACCACAGGTCCGGAGGTGACCGTAATCGTGATCTGGACCCTTGCAGTCTCTGCGTTTGGGGTCGGTGTTCTCATCGGAAGAGTAAGTCCCCCACCGGGGTTGTAGAATACGCGCCCCATGGACGTCCCCTTGTATGCAACACCTGAACACGCTGCCGCCGCGAGCGGCATTGCTGAATGTTTCGCGCTCAGCTTGAGCAACACGCGCGAGCATGCGTTTTTTCTGGAATTCACGGGTGAACGCCTGGAACTGCGTCAGCACGGCACGGATACACCGGGGCCGATTGTCGTTGATTTTGTCGGCGGTGCCGTAGGTCACCGCCGCCGCTTCGGCGGCGGTCGCGGCCAGCCCTTGGCAAAGGCGGCCGGATTGCAGACCGGTCACGTGCCCAGTGTGGTGGACGCCACTGCGGGGCTGGGTCGCGATGCCTTCGTGCTCGCCAGCCTGGGCTGCAGTGTCACCCTGGTGGAGCGTTCCCCCGTGGCTGCGGCGCTCTTGGCGGACGGCCTGCGCCGCGGGGCGCTGGATGCTGAGACGGCACCCATCGTCGCACGCATGAGGCTGGTGCACGCACAGGCTGTAGCGTGGCTCCGCGCCCTGGCGGAAGAGGCACGGCCCGATGTGGTGTATCTCGATCCGATGTTTCCCCACCGTGAGAAATCGGCGCTGGTGAAGAAGGAGATGCGAGCCTTTCAGGCGGTGATCGGTGCCGATGAGGATGCCGACGCATTGCTCGACGCTGCGCTTACCGCCGCGCGCCGGCGGGTGGTGTTCAAGCGTCCCAAGGGCGCCCCCTTCCTCGCCGGCCGTGCGCCGACCCTCGACTATTCCACCAAGAACCACCGCTTCGATGTCTACGTGCTGGCCGGGATGAGGGAAGTCCGCGAATGAACGCAAATAACGCAATTGGTCATAGGTCACGTTGACGCGCAGCGGTTACGTGACATTCCGTCGGGACCCCATCACAGGACGAAGAAAACCGCCCAACGCAAAGACGCAAAGGCGCAGAGGACGCGAAGAAGTCAACGTCTTCGTAGGTCACGTTGGCGCGCAGCGTCTACGTGACATTCCGTCGGGAGCCCCGTCACAGGACGAAGAAAACCGCCCAACGCAAGGGCGCAAAGGCGCAGAGGACGCGAAGAAGTCAACGTCTTCGTAGGTCACGTTGACGCGCAGCGGTTACGTGACATTCCGTCGGGACCCCGTCACAGGACGAAGAAAACCGCCCAACGCAAAGACGCAAAGGCGCAGAGGACGCGAAGAAGTCAACGTCTTCGTAGGTCACGTTGGCGCGCAGCGTCTACGTGACATGCCCCGGCTTGGAGTGTCACGTAGCTTCGCAACGTGAGCTACGCCTCGCGCGCATTCGGGTTCATTAGCGTCCATTCGCGGACTGTTTTCGTGATTAGTGCTTCCTGTGCCGCAGCTTCCGGTTCTCGATCAGCGAATACACGGCAGGGACCACCACCAAGGTGAGCAGGGTGGAGGTGATCATGCCGCCGATGACGGCAACGGCGAGGGGGCCGTTACTGTCGGCGCCGGCGCCATAGCCGAGCGCCGCCGGCAGGAGCGCCAGGATCACGGTGAGGGACGTCATGAGTACGGGGCGCATGCGGATGGGACAGGCCTCCTTGAGGGCCGCATCGATGGCCTTGCCTTCGGCGCGTAGTTGGTTGGTGAGATCCACCAGCAGGATGGAATTCTTGGCTACCAGGCCGATGAGCAGGACCAGGCCGATCATGGAATAGATGTTCAGCGTGTGACCCGAAGCCCACAGCGCGGCTACGCCGCCGATGATGGCCAACGGCTGTGCCACCATGACGATGGCCGGCTGCAGGAAGGAGTTGAACTGACTGGCGAGCACCATGTACACCATCACGATGGCCATGATGAAGGCAAACGCCATGTAGCCGCCCGTCTTTTCCATCTCCTCGGCCTGGCCGGCGAGGGCGATGGTGTAGCCGAGCGGCAGCATCTCACGCGCCGTGTTCAGGACGATTTCCACCGCCTCGCCCAGGGCCACCGCAGGATTGGCGTAGAACTGCGCGGCATATTGCAGGTCGAGGCGCGGGATCACTGCGGGGCCCAGCTCCTGTGACACGCCGACCACGCTGTCCAGACGCACCATGTCGCCCTGTTGCGAACGGAGATAGATGCGCTGCAGATGCGCAGTACCGGTGATCTGATCACCGGCCGCCTTCAGGCGTACGTCATAACGCTCGCCGTCACCCGGAAGGTCGTTGTATTTCGCCACGTCGAGGCCACCGGCGAGTACGTTCACCGCGAGCGCGATGTCGCGTGTGGAGAGCCCGGCGGCAGCGGCACGCAGCCGATCCACCTCCACGCGCAGTTGTGGCAGGTCGAGTTGCAGGTCCAGGTCCACACGTCCCAGCCGCGCCTCCGCGGACAGCCTTTGTTGCAGCTCATGGGCGAGTTCGGCCACCCGCTCCAGGTTCTGGCCACGCAGCACGAATTGCAGGGGTTCACCCCGTTGCCCGCCAACGATGGGGATCTGGGTGGCGAAGGCACGCAGCCCGGGGATCTTCGACAGCTCGGCACTGATGATCGGCAACAATTCCTGTTGTTTGATGTCGCGCTCGGCGCGCGGAACCATGGTCACGAAGGTCAATCCCTGATTCACCTGGCCCTGCTGGCCAAGGCCGATGGCCGCGAAAAAGCCTGCCACTTCCGGACGCGACGCGAGCACTTGTTCCACCTCTTTCAGGCGTGCGTCGGTGTACTCGATGCTCGAGCCCAGGGGCGTGCGGAACACCACCATGAAGCGGCCTTCGTCCTCTTCCGGTACGAAGCCCTTGCCCACCTGTGCGAAGAAGAAGCCACTGGAGGCCACCACGATGATGGTGATGCCGATCACCAGCCAGCGGTGCCCGAGTGCCAGTTCGAGCAGGCGGCGGTACGTGCGCTCCATGCCCCGGAAGGTGTTTTCCAGGAACGCATACAAACGCCCGTGTTCACGCGTAACCTCCAGATAGCGGGAGCACAGCATGGGCGTGAGCGTAAGCGACACGAACAGTGAGATCAGTACGCCCACAGTCACCACCACCGCGAAGGACTGGAGAAAGCGGCCCACGATGCCGCCCAGGAAGATCACCGGGGCGAAGATGGAGACCAGGGTCAGGCTGGCCGCGAGCACCGCGAATACCACCTGATTGGTGCCGTTGAGCGCGGCACTGTGCGGGTCGGGATCGAGGGTTTCGCGATGTCGATAGACGTTTTCCAACACCACGATGGCATCGTCCACCACCACGCCGACGAGCAGCAGCAGGGCGAGCAGGGTCATCGCATTGAAGGTGAAGCCGGCAAAGTACATGGCGGCCACGGCGCCGAGCAACGATACGGGCACCGCAACGGCGATGATCAGGGTGGAACGCAGGTTCTTCAGGAACAACCACACCACCAGTGCGGCCAGCAGCGTGCCGAGCAGGAGGTGCTCCTGCAGCGCGAACACCATCTCCTCGATGAGCGTGGCTTGGTTGGAAGAAACGGTGAGCCGCATGCCGGGTGGCAGCTGCGGGATAAGTTCCGCCTCCATCACCGCCTTCACCCGGTCGACGATGGCCACGGTGTTGGCGTTGCTGATCTTGACGATGCCGAGGCCAACGGTCGGTTCGCCGTTGTAGCGTGCCAGTTGGCGGAAGTCGGCCACGCCGTCCTCCACCTTGGCGATATCGCGCAGTTGCACCGGCGCGCCGTCACGCCATGTCACCACTAGGCGTTCCAGATCACTGACCTGGTGAAATTCCAGGTCGAGATTGATGAGGTTTTCCGTATGCGCACCCACCAGGTAGCCACCGGGCATCTGGATGTGCTCGTTCTGGAAGGACTGGATTACATCCTGGGTGGTGATGCCGAAGGCGGATAGGCGGTCAAGCAACAGTTCCACGCGCACGGTGCGCTGACGCCGGCCGCCCACGCGCACCTCACCTACCCCATCGATGTTCTCCAGGCGCTTCTTGATGATGTTGGCGGCGTACAGGTTCAGTTGCTGGGGAGTGCGATCGCCCTGCAGCGACAGCCACATGATCGGTGCGGCACCAATATCCACTTTGGCGACGATGGGCGTTTCCGCATCGTCGGGCAGGTTGCGCACCACCTGGTTGACCTTGGCCTGTACCTCGTTGAAGGCCACGTCCACGTCCTTCGCCAGATCGAAGATGATCGCGATATTGGAGACGCTGGGCGATGAGGTGGATTGGATGTGGTTGATGCCGGGTACGCTGTTGAGCGCCGTTTCCAGGACGCTGGTGATGCTCGCGTCTACCACCTGCGGGCTGGCGCCCGGCTGCGTGGTGGTGACCGAAACCATGGGAAATTCCACGTACGGGAAGCGGTCGATGCCGATACGCTGGTAGGCGATCAGTCCAAACAGCACGATCACGGCGCTCAGCATGTAGGCCAACACATGCCGGCGTATGGAGAGTTCAGGCAGGGTCATGAGTTATTGATGTCCTGTCCACATGGAGAAGCTCGCCCCCGGGGCATAACGCGGAACCCGCGGAGGCGCAGAGAACGTGGAGTCATTCGAGCCGTGTCCGCGTTGTAGCAGCGGCCTCAGGCCGCGATAACCCCGGCATGTCGCGGCCACCGCTTCCTGAGCCGCTCCTACCGGGGGACATGCCGCGGAAACCGTTAGCCATCTTTCCATCTCTCCGCGATCTCCGCGCCCTCCGCGCCCTCCGTGTGGTGCTTCGTTCAACTCTTCAACTGCGCGGTTGCACACGCGCTTTGTCGGTGAGGAAACCGGCGCCGTCCACAGCCACGGTCTCGTCGCCCTCGAGGCCGGAACGTATCTCCACCATGCCGTCCTGGCGCACGCCGGTGACCACTTTGCGCTGCTCCACGATGTCACCGTTGAGCACGTACACCACTTCACCCACGGGTCGGCGTGCTACCGCGATCTCCGGCACCATGAGCGCGTCCGGCCGTTCCTCCAGGATCAGTTGCGCATTGACGCTGGCCCCCACCGACCATGCACCCGGATTATCCACCTGCACGATGGCCTCCACCGCACGGCTGCCGCCGCTCACTACCGGCCGCACCGCGTCGAGTTCGGCTGTAATCACCTGCTCCGGGGCAACGGGTGAACTCAGCTTCACGGGAAGGCCGGGGCGCAGTGCAGAGGCGAAGGATTCGGGAAAGGGCAGGTGCACGCGCAGGCGGGAGCGGTCGGCGATCTCGAACAGCTTGGTGCGCGTGTCCACGTAATCGCCCGCGGCCACGAAGCGCGCCGCCACCACGCCGGACACCGGGGCGGCGATGTGGGTCTTGTTCACGGCACGCTGTGCCGTCGCGAGTTGTGCCCGCGCGCCGGCACGTTGTTCGGTCAGGGACTTGAGCTGGGCCTGGGCTTCCTCGAGGGTGCCCGCGGAGACCAGATTTTCTTTGTGGAGTTGCGCGAAGCGCTGCACCGTGCGCTCCTGGTTGGCATGCAGGGCCTCGATACGTCCCACCTCGGCGCGCGCCGCATCGAGGGCGAGGCGCAGATCGGCGGTGTCCAGTTCCGCCAGGACCTGGCCGGATTGCACCTGCGTGCCCACGTCCACCAGTACACGGGCCACGGTGCCCGGTACCTCGGCATACAGCTGCGGGGAGATGGCGCTTTCGACCCGGCCAAGCACCTGCTCCACAGTCACGGCGGTGGCGTGGCTGACGGCGGCGACGCTAATGGGCGTGGCAGGCGGACCCTTCTTCGCCGCAGTGTCATCGCCACCACTGCAGGCAGTGAGCAGCAGTGCAATGGACAGCATGATCAGGCGGGATGCGGTGTACATGACGGCAAATCTCTCTGGGTCGTCAGGCGGGTGGGAGCAGGCCGTGTACCAGCAGGTGGACCAGCTCGTGCGTGAAGGCCTCGGGGTCGGTCAGTGCCGGGTCGGCGCCGGGCAGATGGCGCAGCACCTCCGCGTTCTGAAAGAAGAAGACACAAGCCGCGACCAGGACCATGATGGGGAATGAGGCGCTGATGTCGGCCCGCATCTCACCGCGCAGCCGGGCCTCTTGCAGGGAGGCCACCAACTCGGAAAAGGTGCTGCCGAACACCCTCTCGGCCAGGATCCTGTTGCGTTCTGGATGGGGTTTCAGGCACTCGCGCATGAACAGTCGTACCTGATCGGCATTGGCGAACAGGTGACGCAATTCCGCGGCCGCCACCTGGGTGAGGAGCTGCTCCACTCCGGCGGGCGCCTGGGCGATGGCGAGGATCTCGCGGGTGAGGGCGCTACGGATGTTGCGCACCACCTCGAGATAGAGGTCTTCCTTGGAGCCGAAGTGATGGAAGACATTGGCCTTGCTCACTCCGGCCTCGCGCGCCACCTGGTTGATGGACACACCTTCGTAGCCGTGGCGACAGAACAACCGCTCTGCAGCGGCCAGTATGTTACCGGCCTTGGATTCCGGGGAGTGCTCGCGATGTACGGATGATTTCACGGGTGCAGGCAAGATGGCCGACCGTTCGGTCAGTGAACTCTATGCCAAAGCCCGCCGTACAGCAATTGCCGATATGCCTAGACTGGACAGGTCTGTTCCAGTGCGAGTACCCGGTCGATTTCGTGGAGCACGCGCTCGACGAGGGTCGGGACGGACTCGGCCTCCGCGCGCTTGAGATGGAGTTCGAGCTCGGCCACGGCGGCGCGCAGGGCGCTGACGCCCGTATAAAGCGTGGAGCCGTGCAGCTTGTGGGCGTGGCGGAGGAGCGCAGCGGAATCGCGCAGACCGAAGGCGTCCTGCAGGAGCGCGCGGCTCACCGGCAGTTCCTGCAGCAGCATGGTGAACAGGTCGTGCGCCAGGTCCGGGCTACCGCCGGCCTGTTCCAGAGCCAGTGTGCGGTCGTAGACCGCGAGTGTCGAGTTCATCCCTTTCCTCCGTGTGGTCAACATTCCATTTTGTCACCAGAGTTTAACGAAATCGTCTGCCAGGGCAAGCATGGCTTATAATTGCCGCCTCTTTTTGCAACAGAGCCCTGGTGCGATGTATCCCTCGATTGAGGCCTTCGTAGGCAACACCCCTTTGGTCAGACTGCAGCGGCTGGCCGGCGAGACGAGCAACACCTTACTGGTGAAACTCGAAGGAAACAACCCGGCCGGCTCGGTCAAGGACCGTCCCGCCATGAGCATGATCCAGCGTGCCGAAGCGCGCGGTGAAATCCGCCCGGGCGACACCCTGATCGAAGCCACCAGCGGCAACACAGGGATCGCATTGGCCATGGCGGCGGCCATCAAGGGCTATCGGTTGGTGCTCATCATGCCGGAGAACATGAGCCTGGAGCGCCGTGCGTCCATGCGCGCCTACGGCGCTGAACTGGTGCTGGTGTCACGGGAGCAGGGTATGGAAGGTGCGCGCGACCTGGCCGATCGCATGCAGGCCGAAGGCAGGGGCAGGGTGCTCGACCAGTTCAGCAACCCGGACAACCCGGAAGCCCATTACGAGACCACCGGCCCGGAAATCTGGCACGACACCCACGGCACGATCACACACTTCGTGAGCGCCATGGGCACCACGGGGACCATCATGGGGACCGGGCGCTTTCTCAAGGAAAAGAGCAGCGACGTACAGATCGTGGGCGTACAGCCCGCCGAGGGCGCGGCGATCCCCGGCATCCGCCGCTGGCCCGAGGAATACCTGCCCAGGATCTACGACCCGTCCCGTCTCGACCGGGTCATCGACGTGACGCAGCAGGATGCGGAACAAACCACGCGTCAATTGGCGTCACGCGAAGGTATCTTCTGCGGTGTTTCCTCCGGCGGCGCGGTGGCGGCGGCGCTGCAGTTGTCGCAGGAGGTGCGAAATGCGGTGATCGTCACCGTCATCGCCGACCGCGGCGACCGCTATCTGTCCACGGGTATCTTCCCCGCATGAACGTGCTCGTCTTCGACATCGAAACCATTCCTGATGTGGATGCGGGCCGGCGCCTGCATGGCCTCGAAGGGCTCTCGGATGCGGATGTGGTCAGCGCCATGTTCAACCTGCGGCGACAGGAGAACGGTACCGAGTTCCTGCGTTTACACCTGCAGCGGGTGGTTGCCATTTCCGCCGTGCTGCGCCGCGGCGACAGCCTCAAGGTGTGGTCATTGGGTGAGGCGGACTCGCCCGAAAAGGAGCTGATCCAGCGCTTCTTCGACGGCGTGGAGCGCTTCTCGCCCACCCTGGTGAGCTGGAACGGCTGCGGCTTCGACCTGCCCGTGCTGCACTACCGCGCCCTGCTGCACGGTGCGCAGGCACCGCGCTACTGGGAAACGGGCGACGAGGATCAGAGTTTCCGCTGGAATAACTACCTGAGTCGCTATCACGCCCGCCACACCGATCTCATGGACGTGCTGTCGGGTTACCAGGGCCGCGCCTGCGCGCCGCTGGACGAAATCGCCACCATGCTCGGTTTCCCCGGAAAGATGGGCATGAGCGGCGCCAAGGTCTGGGATGCCTTCCAGGCGGGCGACATCGCCGGTATCCGCGATTACTGCGAGACCGACGTACTCAATACCTGGCTGGTCTATCTCCGCTTCGAACTCATGCGCGGCCGGCTCACGCCCGAAGGCCACACGGCTGAACTGCAGCGCGTGCGCGACATGCTCGCCGCTGACGAGCGCCCGCACCTCAAGGAATTCCTGGCGCGGTGGTCCCATTGATTTAGCCCCAAGCGCACGGGAACTGCGCTCTCCCGTGCACTCCAGCCGGGCTACGGCATACCCGATCCTTTCCCATGTCACGAAACCGCAAGAAACGCCTCTCTGCCGAACCCGTGTGCGTCACCGTGGAAACGCTCGCCCACGACGGTCGCGGGGTCACCCGTGTGAACGAAAAGACCGTCTTCATCGACGGTGCGCTGCCCGGCGAGGAGGTCATGTTCAAGTACGTGGCGACGCACCGCAACTACGACGAAGGTGTGGTGGACGAGGTGCTCACGGCCTCGCCCGATCGTGTGCAGCCGCGTTGTCCCCATTACGGCATCTGCGGCGCTTGCAGCTTTCAGCACCTCGCGTCCGAACAACAGATCGTCGTCAAGCAGAAGGTCCTCATGGATGACCTGCGCCACATCGGCAAGGTCATGCCGGCCGAGGTCCTGCCACCGCTCACCGGGCCGCACTGGGGATACCGCCGCAAGGCACGCCTGGGGGTGCGCTGGGTGGCGAAAAAGGACAAGCTGCTGGTGGGCTTCCGTGAGAAGCGCAGCAACTTCCTGGCGGACCTGTCCCGTTGTGAAAACCTGCATCCGAGCGTGGGCCAGCGCCTCGCCGAACTGGGTGCGCTGGTGCGCAGCCTGGAGGCCTACGACCAGATCCCACAGATCGAAGTGGCGGTGGACGATACACAGACGGCACTGGTGTTCCGGCACATGGTGCCGCTCAGCGATGCCGATCGCGAGCGCCTGCATGACTATGCGCAGGCCCAGGACCTGCGCGTATTCCTGCAGCCTGGCGGCACCGAGACCATCGCGCCGCTATGGCCTGAACATATTCAGCTGGGTTACTCGCTGCCGGCATTCGACGTGTCATTCCGCTTCGAGCCGAGCGATTTCACCCAAGTGAACACGGACATCAACCGGGCCATGGTGGAGCGCGCACTGGGCTTGCTGGACCTGAAGCCCGAGGAGCGCGTACTCGACCTGTTCTGCGGCCTCGGCAATTTCACCCTGCCCATCGCGCGCCGGGCCGCGTCCGTGGTGGGCGTGGAGGGCAGTGCGGATCTGGTGAAGCGCGCCCGTGAAAACGCCGAACGCAATGGCATCGGCAACGCCACCTTCCATGCAGCCGATCTCGCCGCCGATCTCTCCCATGCGCCCTGGTGGCAGGGCGGCTTCGACAAGGTGCTGCTCGACCCGCCGCGCAGCGGCGCGCAGGAGACCCTCGCCCACCTCGCGAAATTGAAGGTGGGACGCATCGTGTACGTGTCGTGCAATCCGGCCACGCTGGCCCGTGATGCGGGCGTGCTGGTGAACGAGCACGGTTACACGCTGCAGAAGGCGGGTGTGATGGACATGTTCCCG
>JBAYQE010000011.1:0-48719 GCA_041677345.1 Thiohalomonadaceae bacterium | reverse complement strand
TCAGGGCCGCGAAGCGCACCTTGTGAATCGATTGACAGGCTTCGCCAATGGTCTTATCAATGATTTCGGTGGCATGCATCGTCGGTTCTCCTTTGCGCCTAGACAACGCAAGAAGATCACATCGGGCGATGCATGTCCACCTCCTGAATTCTTGTTAGTCAATGGGTTAGGGAAAGAATTCATGGGGATTCCTCAGGGACGGAGGCCTTATGAACCACCTCGAAACGATCCAGGCGTTTTTCGCCGCTGCTCGACCAATTGGGAAAACACCTCCACTTTCTTCACATTCCTCCAGGCACCCTGCCATGGAAGATTGCAACGTCCACGAGCTCGGGCGGTGAAAAAACGCTGGTGAAATGATCGGGCTCGCGCACGGGGTCTCCGCGAACATCCCCGCTAACGCGCTAGGGGCAAGGGATGGTTGAGGACCCTGCTACGCTGTTCCTCAATGGAGATGTTTCCGACAACTGGCCGGCTCTCGCGCTGGACCATTGGCGCGCTACGTACAATACGGTCAGTGACGGTAGTCACCGAGCGATACCGCCGCGCGTGGTGTCGGTAGCGGTTTCTCACCATGATCTGTTCACTGCGCTGCGCGGCGTCGGGCTCATGCCTGTGCATTTCTTCTCGGGAAGTATCGAGCGGCGCCGAGCCGCCTTGCCGGCCGCGCGTGCCGCTGCATCCGGGCGGTGTGTGTCATCTACCCGACAGGTCGTCCAGCAGGCCTGTTCTCCCGAGGAGCATGAATCGGTCTAGAGCGCCCAGGAACAGATGGCCAGGAGGACCTCGAAACAATGCGTACCCAGTATTATGCGGCGGCGAGTCTCGACGGTTTCATCGCCACCAAAGATGACTCGCTCGACTGGCTGTTTTCACTGGGTGATGTAAACGACACGAGCTATCCACAATTCATCCAAGGTGTGGGTGCCTTGGTCATGGGCGCGGCGACCTACGAGTGGATGCTGCGCCACGTCATCAAGCCAGCGTCTGCGCATCCCGGGGCGTGGCCTTACGTTCAGCCGGCTTGGGTGTTCTCCAATCGTGTCCTGCCCACCGTACCCGGGGCAGACATCCGTTTCGTGCACGGTGATGTACGTCCGGTGTACCAGCAGGCATGTGCCGTGGCGGGCGACGGCAACCTGTGGGTCGTCGGCGGCGGTGAGCTTGCCGGCCAGTTCTATGATGCGGGCCTTCTCGACGAGCTCATCGTGCAGGTCAGCTCGGTGACTCTGTGTTCCGGCAAACCGTTCCTGCCCAGACGGATCATGCCGCCGGTATTGAAACTGGTGTCGGTTCAGCAGTTCGGTGAAGGCTTTGCGGAGTTGCGTTATCAGGTGCGAAACACAACCGGGGCGCTCAGCCACGGTGGGGAAAGCGGCCGATAGCGCCCTGGGTTGCGATATGCTGTTGTCGGCCGCGCTGAAGGGCGCCCGCATGGCGTCGGCGCGAATCTGGAATCGTATGGAAGAGGAGAGGAAATGAGCGTGTTGTTCTCACCGACGGAACTCGGAAGCCTGCAGTTGAAAAACAGGATGGTGATGGCACCGATGACGCGCTCCCGCGCTGTCGACAACCTGCCCAACGACCTCATGGCCAAGTACTACGCCATGCGCGCGGAAGCCGGACTTATCATCACCGAAGGTGTGTCGCCGTCCCCCAATGGCCTTGGCTATGCACGGATCCCGGGCCTTTTTTCCGCAGCACAGGTGCAGGGGTGGCGGAAGGTGACCGATGCTGTGCACGCGGCCGACGGCAAAATATTCGTGCAACTGATGCACACCGGGCGCATCTGCCATGCCGAAAACCTGCCCGCCGGCGCACGGGTGCTTGCACCCTCCACGATGGCCGCCGAGGGTGAAATCTGGACGGACAGCCGTGGCCTGCAACCCCATCCATCACCCTCGGCCATGAGCGAATCCGACATCACGGCGGCGATCGCCGAATTCGCCACGGCGGCCCGGAACGCGATGGAAGCCGGATTCGATGGTGTTGAGCTGCACGGGGCGAACGGTTACCTCATCGATCAGTTCCTGAACACGGCGTCCAATCACCGTACCGACCGCTGGGGCGGGTCCGTGGAAAACCGGGTCCGTTTCGCCGTGGAAGTCGCCAAGGCGTGTGCTGCGGCCATCGGTGCCCAGCGTGTCGGCATGCGTATCTCGCCCTACGGTGTTTTCAACTGCATGGCACCGGATGCGGAGATGGACAGCTTGTACGAGCGTCTGATCACCGCGCTGAACGAGGTAGGCCTGGTGTATATCCACGTGGTCGATCACAGCGCCATGGGCGCACCGGAAGTCCCGTTGGCCATCAAGGAAATGATCCGTGCAGGGTTCAAAGGCAAGTACATTTTGTCAGGCGGTTACGACCTCGCGCGTGCGAACGCCGATCTCGATGCAAACAGGGGCGATCTGGTGGCCTTCGGCCGCCCATTCATCTCCAATCCCGACCTGGTGCGAAAGCTGCGGGAGGGAATCCCGTTGACCCCAGCGGATGCGGAAACGTTTTACACACCCGGGGAGAAGGGTTACACGGATTATTGAGCGTCGGGACGCAGCACGTCAGAGGTGGGGAGAGCGCAAGGTTTCCAGGCCCTGATGACAGTCCCACATGCGGTGCTTGCCTCCACTTGGTGCAGTGGGACTCCCTGCACCGGGGCGGCCCTTTGCGGGAGCGGGTCCGTGGCGATTCGCTCGACCTGTGCATGGAGTCCTGCCGACGCGGTGTCATCGACAGCTCACCTCACGGGCTAGAAGAGTGTTCATCATGCGCTAGCAGCCAAGGCTGTTTGCGTTTGGCCCGGCCCGCCCCTCTGTTGTTTTGCACTTCCGGCTTCATGGGCGATGATTAGAGCGCACGAGGACAGCAAGGAGAATTCCATGGCACTACTGAACGGCAAGACCGCGATAGTGACGGGGGCGGCTTCGGGCATCGGCAGGCGTATCGCACTGCTGTATGCGCGCGAGGGGGCACGCGTGGTGGTCTCGGATTTCAACGTGGACGATGGCGAGGAGACGTCGCGCATGATCCGCGACGCAGGTGGCGAGGCGGTGTTCGTCCAGACCGACGTGACCGAGCCTGCATCATGCGAGATGCTGGTGAACAAGACGCTGGAAACCTACGGTCGATTGGACGTGGCCTGCAACAATGCCGGGATCGGCGGCGAGCAGGCGCCGGCGGGGGACTATGCCGTCGAGGCTTGGCGCCGGGTCATCGACGTGAACCTGTCAGGTGTTTTTTACTGCATGAAATATCAGATCGCCGCCATGTTGAAGAGTGGCGGCGGCGCCATCGTCAACATGGCCTCCATCCTCGGACAGGTGGGTTTTGCCAATTCAGTGGCCTATGTGGCTGCGAAACACGGTGTGGTCGGTATGACCAAGACGGCGGGCATCGAATACAGCGCCCGCGGTATACGCGTGAATGCCGTGGGTCCTGCGTTCATACGCACACCCATGATCCAGGCACTGGAGCAGGATCAGCAGACCTACAAGTTCCTGCTTGATCAGCATCCCATCGGCCGGCTCGGTGAGCCTGACGAGGTGGCGGAACTGGTGGTATGGCTGAGTTCGGACAAGGCATCTTTCGTGGCAGGTGCCTATTACCCCGTGGATGGCGGTTACCTGGCCCATTGAGGCTCCAGCAGCGCTGCGGGACATCCGGGAAGGGAGGCCTTGGTGTCCGTATCACCTCAGCATATCGTCAGGGCACAGGTCCCCGCCTGACACGGGTCATCCGGGCCCTCACCCCGGGGCTGGCCCGGGGCGAGGGAGGTCACGCCAGGATCAGCGCTTACCCTTGGCGCCGGCCTTCTTCTTCTCCGCGGGCGCTGCACTGTTCTCGATGCTTTCCAGCAGCGCAGTATCCAGCGCGGGCACCGCGGGCACGCTTTCCCCGCCCTTCACCAGCGGTTCGAGCTGGCCGTGCAGCGCTTCGCACGAGGTGTGCAGTTCGCGGTAACGCGCCGCCAGTTCGGTGGCCTGGGCCTGGGCCGACTCCAGCACCGTGATGCGTTCATCGAGGGCCTTCTTGTCCTTGCGCAAGGCAGCAGCCTGCTCTTCGGCCTGCTTGCGGGCATCGGCCTCGTCCTTCTTCTGCTTCTGCAGCGCTTTCAGCTTTTTCGCCACGTTCTGCGGGGTGTCGGACAAGACGGTGTGAATGCCCTTGATCTCCCGGTCCTTCTCGGCCAAGCGCGCCTTCAGGTCACTGATGGTCTTGGCGTTGTTGTCGCGGATATCGGCAATCTGCTGTTCCAGTTTCTGCTGCTGGGCCACGGCCTCGGCATGGGCAGCCTGGGCGGCTGTGAGTGCCTTTTGGGTCTCTGCCAGCTTCCTCTCGGCCGTGGTGACGGCCTCCTTGGCGTCTTCCTGGGTCTTGCTGACAAGCGCATCGGCCTTTGCAGCACGTTCGACGGCTGCTTTCAGCGCGGCCTCCAGTTCCTGAGGGCTGGCGTTGGGATCGAGCTTCAGGGCGTCGGTCGCCGCACGCATCAATACTTGCTTACTGATAGCCAGGTCTTTCCAGACCTTGAGCTGTAGTTCCAGATCGGTTTCTGCCACTTATTCTCCGGATCGACTATTCATCGTGCCCGGGCGAAGAGGCGGGCACAGGTTTGGGGGGTAGAACAGAGTTATGGTTTGCCCCTAGGTGGGGCTGCGGGAGGATAAAGCAAGATTTCGCCTCGTGCCACCATCAAAACGAAAAAACAGCCGCAAAACACCGTTATTTGGCAAAAAAATCCAGGTACGGGGCCCCGGCTGCGCATCGCACGGCATGTGATTGTTGATTTTGCGCAAGCGGGTGCGCCCCGAAGCCGGCTGACGTGCGGACGGGCTACACTTCGGCATCGCGACAGCCGGAGCGCAGATGCACGTGACCGCCTGGCGCGTCTAACATCGACATGGCGGGCCTTTCCCTCGGTGTGCCGCGCGTTCTGCCTATAAGGGGTATGCTGGTGGCACACAAGTGCCGTGCGGGATGCGGCAGGACCCGGGGCTGTCCCCGCCGGAATTTGAATCCGAGGCGCCAAAAAAGAGAACCGGATCGCATCGCCGGCCGGTGGGGCGCTTGCGACTGTCGGTTCTGCGCCGACTATGAAAAAATACCCTTACTAACAACAGTACAGCGACAGCCATGCCTGAAAAGAAGTCCCTTCGTGAATTGCCGGCCCGGAACATCTTTCGTCCGGGTGATGTGTTCGTACTTTTCGGTGAGTTGTTCGGCCGTGGTTATGCCAACGGCCTCGTGGACGAGGCCCGCCGGGCCGGAATGACCATCATCGGCGTCACTGTGGGTCGCCGGGATTCCGACAACCGCCTGCGTCCGCTCACTGACGAGGAGCTGCAAGCGGCCGAGGCCAACCTCGGTGGTCGCATCATCAACGTGCCGCTCATGGCCGGATTCGACCTGGATGCCCCCGAGGGCGCGCCCACGCCCACCGACCTGCTCGCGGTGCTGAAGCTCGACAACTGGCGCGAGGCCAAGCTGGACTGGGCCCACATCGAGCGCTGCCGCGCCGTGGGCGTGGAGCGCTTCAAGTCATCGCTCGCTGAGGCGATGCAGACCCTGGACGGCATGATTCCCGACGGCGCCAATGTGTTTTTTGCCCACACCATGGCCGGCGGTATTCCCAAGACCAAGGTATTCCTGGCCATCGCCAACCGTATCTACAAGGGGCGCGGTGAGCGCTTCCTGTCCTCGCGCGCGCTGCTGGACAGCGATCTCGGCAAGATGATCCTTATGAACTTCGATGAGGTGACGGCCAACACGTTCCGATACCTTATCGAAGGTAGCCGCGCCATCCGCGAACGCCTGACCGCCACCGGCGGCGAGGTGCGTTACACCGCCTACGGCTATCACGGTACCGAGATCCTCATCCGGGGCCGCTACCAGTGGCAGACCTACACCAACTACACCCAGGGATACGCCAAGAAGCGCCTGGAGGACCACGCGTGTGCTGCCTGGGCGCAGGGCGTGAAGGCTACGGTATTCAACTGTCCCGAGATCCGCACCAACTCCAGTGACATCTTCGTGGGCGTGGAGTTGTCGTTGTTCCCGCTGCTGAACGCACTCAAGCGTGAAGAGGGCGGTGCCTGGGCCGAGGCGCAATGGGCCACCTGCCAGTCCCTGCTGCAGGAAGGCATTACGCTGTCGTCCCTCCTCGACATGATTGAGCAGTACAACGCCGATTCCACCATCGCGGCGTTCCGCAATTTCGAGGCCTGGCCCATGGACAACACCGCGGAACTGGCCGATGTCATGGTGGGCACCTCCGAGGAGATCACGCGCCTGCACAAGGACCGCAAGGCGCTCATCACCGACCACCTCAGTGCTTTGGTACTCGAAGGCACTGGCCCGCTCATCTTCCACGAGGCCTCCGAGCCGCACGGGCCGGTGCTCTGGCTCAACCACGACATCGTCGCCAAGCAGTTGAACAAGCTGCACTGAGCGTGCGCGGGGGATGAGCTGCGGGCGCAGGCCCGCTCCCGCAGGGGCCGACCCGGTGGGTGATACCGCGGCATGGCGAGATGGGAAATCGCCCAGCGGCATCGCCGACGGGGCCGGCTCCTACGGGCCTCCTCGATTCTCCTGTGGAGGCATTCCCGGCCCACCCCGCGCGACCGCGATCCTGATTTCCAGCACTTCAGCGATGCCCTGCACGAACGCCTGTTGTTCGGTCGGCACGCGCGCATGCCACTGCGCCAGCAAGGTCGCCAAATCGTTGCCTTGCGGGGGTGATCCCGGATGCAGATGGGTGATGGCCGCAAGTGCGTGCGGGTGGGCGGCGATCACTTGGTAAAGCCTCTGCGCGATGACGCCCGTCAGCGCCCGTTCGTAGGGATGGGCGCGCAGCCGTGGTTCGTGGGCCGCGAACCATGCGCCGAATCCGCCATCCGTCGGCTGCGAAACCTCGTGCATCGCCAGTACGCGCCTCGCGTAAGCCTCCAGTGCGCCATGGTAGGCCGCCCAGTTGGGGAAGGGTGGTGCATAGGCCCAACGCTCGGCCATGCGGGTGAGCGTGTGCAGTGAGACCGCCTCGCACAGTGCCTCGTCGAACCAGCGCGTGGATGCGCCCCGCGCAGTGCGTGCGTCGAAATTGCTCAATACGTGGCAGAGCTCGTGGGAGAACTGATAGGCGAGCTGTGCCCAGTAGCGCCCCGACACGGCAAGTTGCACGCGGTACTGGCCGCGAGCGTTCTTGTTCCGGAACACCTTCGGACCGCTGTGACCATTGCTGACGTGAATGGTGAGCGGCCGGTGGCGTGGGACGAGGGCGAGCAAGGCCTCCGCGGCGGAGTTCACCACCGCATGTACATCTCCCGGCCGGGCGTCGGCCCATCCCGTGTCCGCGATCGTGATGCGCAGCAGTGGTGCATCAGCGGGCTGTGACGGGCGCGATGCGCAGCCGGATCCGGCCAGCAGCAGTAACAGAAGCGAGACGGTTCCCAAGGTGGGTGACAAGGGGCGCATGGCGCACAGTGTCGTGGCCTGCCCCCGGCTTGGCAAACCCTGTGCCCGCCGATGGCAACAAGGGAGCGGACAAACCCTCGTTTCCCGGAGCGAGGAGGAGCAATGCCCCAGTGGAAAGGCACTGGCTGCCCCTTCGGAAGAACGGGCAGCCGAAGGCACAAGCTTGTGCCTCCAAGCTGCCCGGCTGCATCACCGCGGGCAGCGCATCAATGCGCGTGTTCGGGTGAAATTCCCACCACCACGTATTCCACCGGTGAGCGTTTCTCGATGCGCAGGATCACGTGGGTCCCGGGCGCGATGCCTTCGGCCAGGGCGGGCTCTGCCAGCGGTAAGCCCATGGTCATGGCAGGCCAGTTGAACTCGGCGATGGGCTCGTGGGCCACTGTGACCGTATGGGCGGTGGCGTCCACCCCGTTGACCACCGCCTTCACGCTGGCGACCGTCGGTGCCTGTGCCGCATGGGCAGCGTGGTCGTGCATGTGGGTGTGATCGGCCGCGAAGGCCGGGGCGGCCAGGAACATGAGGGTGAGGAACAGCTTCTTCATGGGTCTCTCCTATCAGTGATCAGTGCAGGGGTGGAAAACAATCAGGGAGCGAGTCCGCGCCGCTTCCACAGCAGGAAGACCGCGGGGATCACGATCAGGGTCAGCAGGGTGGCGCTCACCATACCGCCCACCATGGGTGCGGCGATGCGGCGCATCACCTCCGAGCCGGTGCCGCTGCCCCACATGATGGGAAGCAGCCCGGCGATGACGGCGGCTACGGTCATCATCTTCGGACGCACGCGCAACAGTGCGCCTTCGACCACCGCCTCGCGCAGCTCGCTGCGTGTGACGGCACGCCCGGACGCGGCCGCCTGTTCACGCCGGCGGGCGAGGGCGTGGTCCAGGTAGATGAGCATCACCACGCCGGTCTCGGCGGCCACACCCGCCAGCGCAATGAAGCCGACACCCGCAGCGACCGACAGGTTGTAGCCCAGCAGCCACATGAGCCAAAACCCGCCGATGAGTGCCATGGGCAGGGTGGCCATGATGAGCAGGGCCTCGCCGAAACGGCCGAAGGCGAAGTAGAGCAGGATGAGGATGACGGCCAGCGTGACCGGCACTACCACCTGCAGGCGTGCGCTGGCGCGCTCCATGAATTCATACTGGCCGGACCAGGTGAGCGAATAGCCCGCGGGCAGTTCCACCTGTTCCGCCACCCGCTGCTTCGCTTCACTCACATAGGAGCCGAGATCGCGATCGCGGATGTCCACATAGGTCCAGCCGTTGAGGCGCGCGTTCTCGCTCTTGAGCATGGGTGGACCGTCCGTGATGGCAAGGCGTGCCACCTGTTCCAGCGGCACATGCTTGCCTGTCGGCGTGATGATCGGCAGCAGACGCAGGCGCTCGGCGGAATCGCGCACCGCCTGCGGGTAGCGTAGGTTCACCGGATAGCGCTCCAGGCCTTCCACGGTCTCGGTGACGTCCATGCCCCCTACCGCTGTGCGTATGACGTCCTGCACGTCGGCCACGTTGAGGCCGAGCCGTGCGGCGGCCAGGCGGTCCACCTCGATATCCACGTAGCGGCCGCCGGTGACGCGCTCGGAGTACACCGACACCGTGCCCGGCACCTCACGCAGCACCTGCTCCAGTCGTTCGCCGATGGACTGGATCACCGTCAGGTCCGGGCCCGCCACTTTCACGCCTACGGGCGTCTTCACCCCAGTGGCGAGCATGTCGATGCGGTTCTTGATGGGCATCACCCAGGTGTTGGTCACGCCCGGCAGGCGCACCACCGCATCGAGTTCCGCCTTGAGCTTCTCCGTGGACATGCCGGCGCGCCACTCGCTCCTCGGCTTGAGCTGGATGGTGGTCTCCAGCATCGTGAGCGGCGCCGGATCGGTCGCGGTCTCGGCGCGGCCGATCTTGCCGAACACACGTGCCACCTCGGGTACGGTGCGGATCAGGCGATCGGTTTGCTGCAACACCTCGGCTGCCTTGCCGGGTGAGAGTGCCGGGAAGGTGGTGGGCATGTAGAGCAGATCGCCCTCATCCAGCTCAGGCATGAATTCCGAGCCGAGCCGCTGCAACGGCCACAGACCGCTGAGGGTGACGACGACGGCGGTGATGAGCAACGCACGTGGACGCCGCAGCACGGCATCGACCACGGGGCGGTAGGCCGCGATGAGTGCGCGGTTCACGGGGTTTCTTTCTTCGGGAACCAAGCGCCCACGCACGAACCAGCCCATGAGCACCGGTACCAGTGTCACCGAGAGGCCCGCGGCGGCCGCCATGGCGTAGGTCTTGGTGTAGGCGAGCGGTGCGAACATCCGCCCTTCCTGCGCTTCCAGCGCGAACACCGGCAGGAAGCTGAAGGTGATGATGAGCAGCGAAAAGAACAAGGGCGGACCGACCTCAGCCGAGGCGTTGCGCACCAACTCCCAATGCGGGAGCTGGGGATGCCGCTCGCGGTGCTTGTGCACGTTCTCGATCATCACGATGGCCGCATCCACCATGGCGCCGATGGCAATGGCGATGCCGCCCAGGGACATGATGTTGGCATTGATGCCCTGCGCCTGCATGACGATGAAGGCGACGAGGATGCCCAGTGGAAGCGAGATCACCACCACCAGCGCAGAGCGTGCATGGAACAGAAAGATGGCGCACACCAGCGCCACCACCACAAACTCCTCGATCAACTTGCCTTCCAGATTGGCCACGGCGCGCTCGATAAGTGCCGAGCGGTCGTAGGTCTCCACCACCTCGACGCCCTCGGGCAGGCCACGCTTCAGCTCCGCCAGGCGTGCCTTCACTGCGGCGATGGTGCTGAGCGCGTTCTCGCCCCAGCGCATCACCACGATGCCGCCCACCACCTCGCCCTCGCCGTCCAACTCGGCGATGCCACGGCGCAGTTGCGGCCCGAGGCGTACGTCAGCGATGTCACCGAGCAGCACCGGCGTGCCGTCCGTGGAGACCATGAGCGGTACGCGCTGCAAGGCCTCCACGGATTGCAGGTAGCCGCGTGCGCGCACCATGTATTCGGCCTCCGCCATTTCGATGATGGAGCCGCCGGCCTCCTGATTGGCGCGCACGATGGCGTTGCGCACCTGCGCCAGCGGCAACCCGTAGGCACGCAGGCGGTCCGGGTCGACCACCACCTGGTACTGGCGCACCATGCCGCCCACCGTGGCCACCTCCGCCACGCCGGGCACGGTCTGCAACTCGTATTTCAGGAACCAGTCCTGCAGGCTGCGCAGCTGCGCGAGATCATGCCGACCGCTGCGATCCACCAGGGCGTACTCGTACACCCAGCCCACGCCCGTGGCATCGGGGCCGAGGGCCGGGCGTGCCGCTTCCGGCAGGCGTGGCGTGATCTGCGACAGGTATTCGAGCACCCGCGAGCGCGCCCAGTACAGGTCGGTGCCGTCGGCAAAGAGCACGTAAACGTAGGAATCGCCGAACATGGAATAACCGCGCACCGTCTGCGCGCCGGGTACCGCGAGCATGGCGGTGGCGAGCGGATAGGTGACCTGTTGTTCCACCACCTGCGGCGCCTGGCCGGGATAGGTGGTCTTGATGATCACCTGCACGTCGGAAAGGTCGGGCAAGGCATCCAGTGGCGTGGTGCGTAGCGCGTGGATGCCCCAGCCGGCGAGCAGCACGGCCAGCATGAGCACCAGCACGCGGTTGCGAATGGACCACTCGATGAGGCGCGCGATCACGGCCGTGTCCCCCCGCCGCTGGTGCGGATGGCGACCAGTTCATAGGTGACCGCATCCAGTTGGTGCAGCTCGAATTCCACCGTGGCGCCGGGCACGATACCGTCGAGGCGCACGCCCTCGGCCAGGGTGAAGTCCATGGTCATCGGCGGCCAGCCCAGTGCCGGCATCGGTTCGTGGGTGATGTTGATGCGGCCTGCGGCGGCGTCGATGCCGTTCACTAGCCCACGTCCCGCAAACCGCTGCGTCGCCTGCGCTGGTCGCGTGTCAGGCACTGCAACGGCGGCCTGCGCCGGTGCCGCTGCCATGCCGGCGATGCGGTAGCGATATTGGTCGAGCTGATGCAGTTCGAAACGCACGCGCATCCCGGGCGTGAAGGTGGAGAGATCGACGCCGTCGGCCACGTCGAAGTCCATGGTCATGGCCGGCCAGCCCAGTTCCGCGATGGGCTCGTGGTTCATGCTCAGCCTGTGCTCGCCGGGCATCACCGCCGCGATCACGCCGTGTGCCTCGATGACCTTGAGCGGTGTGGTATCAGCAGCACGCATGCGCTGCAGGGTGGCCTTGAGGCTGCTTTCGGAATCGAGGAGGAACTGTGCCGAGGTGACCACGCGATCGCCTTCAGCGAGGCCTTCCAGGATGGCCACGCGCTCACCGGCCTCGAAACCGCTGCGCACCTCCACGGGCTGGAATCGGCCTTCACCCAATGCGAGCACCACACGCTCGCCGCTGCCGGTACGAATGAGCGCCTCGCGCGGGATGTGCAGCGCCTCGCGCGGTTCGGCATGCACGGTGGCACGCGCATACATGTTCGGTCTGAGCGCGCCGTCGGCATTGTCGAAGCGCAGGCGCAGGCGCAGGGTGCGCGTCATCGCATCGAGGGTCGGATAGATGTACTCCACCTTGCCCCGCCACGTACGGCCCGGCAGCGCCGGTACGGTGATCTCCGCGTGCTGACCCGTGGCCACCCAGGCGGCCTGGTGTTCGAATACGTCCACCAACACCCAAACGCTGACCAGATCGGCGAGTACGATGGCATCGGTGGTGGGTCCCACGAACATGCCGTGACGGACGTTGAGTTGCGTCACCACGCCACCATGGTGTGCGTACATGGGCACCTTTTGTACCGCGCGGCCGGAACGCTCCACCTCGCGGATGACACTATCGGCCACGCCCAGTGCGGCGAGCTTCTTGCGCGAGCTCTCCACCAACGCACGGCGCCCGCTGGCCCGAGCCTGCAACAGCTCCTCCTGGGCGACCACCAGTTCGGGCGAATAGATGCGAAACAGCAGTGCACCGGCGGCGACGCGCTCCCCCACGGCCCGCACACGGAGGTCTTCGATCCAGCCTTCCACGCGTACGTGCACATGGCTCAGGCGATCTTCATCGAAGGCCACGTAACCCACCGTATCCACGGGGCGCGCCACCTGGCCATGCGCCACCGGCGCGGTGCGCACCCCCAGGGCATTGGCGATCTCCGGGGCCACGCTCACACGCGGCAGGCCGTCGCCGGCGGGCTCCTCCTCGCCCTCGTACACCGGGATGTAGTCCATACCCATCTCGTCTTTGGCGGGCGTGGGTGAGGTGATGGCCGGGTTCATGGGATTGCGGTAGAACAGCACCTTGCGTTCGGTGCTGGCGGCGGCGGGGGTGTGATCGGGCGTGAGAACCCGGCCCGCCAGAAGGCCAGCGACGAACAGTGCGACGGCAAGCACCGCGATGACGGCATGTTTCATTGTGACCGTCCTCCGCTGGCGTGGGCGTGCCCGGAAGCGGCGATGCCGGTCAAATGGGTGTGCCCCACGGTGGACACCGTGGCTGCGCGCCTGAACGGGCGGCATGCCATGTCGCCGCCGGGCACGTCTCGGGGGCGCGGCGATGTCGTTACCGTGCGCGCATCGGCAGCGAAGACACCGGGGCACGCCCCGGGCACAAGGCGCCGGCCTGCAACCAGGCGGCGGGTAGCGTGGATAAGCATGAATACACTCCTGTACGGTCTGCGGGAAAAGGCAGCGACGTCAGGCGTGTATCAAATCAGCAGGATGCGGAAGCCGAGGTTGGGGGGGAAGGCGGGGAGTGGCGCACCATGCGCCTGCCGCGAGGGGATCGTGTTGTCGTCGGCGAGGACCGGCAGGCGCAGCAGGGGGGCGGCCACGATGAACGCGGGGTGCAGATCACCGTCGGATGCCGCGGGCGGCTTGGGCGCGGCCTGCCTGTCCAGCGCAGACAGCACCGGGCAGTCCTCATCCATGCAGCCGCCCTCGGCCTGCGCCGCGGCGGTCTGGGCCGGATGGCTCATGTGGTGATCCATGCCGACGTGCTCAGCGGGATGGCCGTGGGCGGTGATCGACGGCTGTGCGGCTACCGGCGCCTGTGCCGAGGCACACGGGGGATACACGACCGTCACCCATGCCAAGGTGAACAGGGCCACCCAGGCCTTGGTGAAGCGATGCATCTTCTTGCGCAGGCGTTGCAGCACGAGGCATCCGTGGTTTCTTAGACGCTGGCCCGATTATGTTTGCAATTGCGGGGAGGGGCAAGCCCATGCCCAATCCCTGTGACACCACTCACGACGCGTGGGTTCAGGAGCGCGGCCGCGGGCCTCCGTCCGCACACCCATGGTGCCGCCCACGGCCTTGCCGCCGTGCTTGTCACATCGCTGGCCCGGGGCTCGAATCGTGCGGTGACCGGCCTGGCGCCCGCTTTGTCGACCCAACCGATCAGTGACCCCTACGAGGTACGCAAGCGCCAAGCGGGAGGGCAGGGTACGCGCGTGCACGGGTGAGGCGGGTCGTCCCCCCGTTTTCTACAAATCCTGTGGATAACTCTGTGGAAGGTCTGGGAGCAAGCCGCGTCAGGCCGCACGGGCGTGTGCTTTGCGTTAGATTGATGAAGTTTTGAACGATTCTAAGAACGTCTCGAATAACAGCAGGTTAAGCGGTGCCGTGCTGAGGCCTTCCCGATCAAGAAAAGCCGGCCCGGGGGCTTGATCCGGCGCATGGAGATGTGCGTAAGCGAGCCAGCGCTCACCCCGGTATGGCCTCCACGCACCCATGCAGTAGCCATCGGTATGCCGTCGCCCCGTTCGGACTGGCGCCCCCCTTACGACGGTACAGCGATCGCCCGCGCCGCTTTCGGTCACAGCACCGCAAGCAAGGCTAAGCCGAATGTGGCTCCCGTTATTCCGAAGCCGATCAACGC
This sequence comes from Thiohalomonadaceae bacterium, assembly GCA_041677345.1. GTDB lineage: Bacteria > Pseudomonadota > Gammaproteobacteria > Thiohalomonadales > Thiohalomonadaceae > JALOAT01. The sequence goes on along the minus strand of JBAYQE010000011.1, from coordinate 34,348 downwards.
CAACAGTCCGTCCCCGGCGAGCAGAGCCAGGGCAAAGGCGAGCAGGGCGGCACCCAGGCCATTGGCACTGAACGGGATGAACTCCGATGCCGGCAGCGCGGCGGCTACCAGCAGGCAGGCGATGGCAACGGCATGGGTGCCTGCACCATGGGTGAACATCCTGAGCCTTGGTCGCAACAGGTGATCGACAAACCGCGCCGGCTTGCGCATCCATCCCAGGCCCTTGCACAACCTGTCGCGTGCGACTGCACGCCGCAGCAGCCACTGTGGAAGCCACACGTATTTGCGTCCGAGCAGCAACTGGCCCGCGGTAAGTGTCACGAATACCGCCATGAGTGTGGGAACCCCGGGGATGTCGCCGATGACCGGCGCGCTGGTGATCAAGCCCGCAAGCAGTAGCAGCGGACTGAACGTGGTTCGTCCCACTTCCTCCAGGACCTGGCCGAGCGTCACCTTATCGCTGCGGCCTACGGCCTGCTCCACGCGATCGAGCAGTTGCTCAAGGTTGCGAACCTTTTGTGTGCCCATGCCTGCATGAAGCATAGCCTTCGCGCGATGCACTGCCATGGCCGCTTCGCCATACCCACTGCCTAACACGAAATGCTTCTGTACGCATTGGCCGTAGGGATAAGTCGTAAGATGGCGATATCGCAAGTCGTGTATTGCGTTTTCACAATGACAATTCGCAATCAACCGGGGTTTCATTGCGAATTCTCAATGAGTCGCGCATAGGCGCTTGGTAATTTCCTTAGCCCATCGAAGCGCATAACAAAACGCGGCGATCAAGACAAAGCCGATCTCGTCGTTCCGTCGGGGGGAACGACTCAACCACCAGAGGAGTGAAACATGACTTGGGCGTTTCCGCGCCTGTCCCGTCGAGGGTTCTTGAAGACGACGGGCTACGGTGCCGCAAGCCTCTCCCTGCTGAAGCCTGCCAGCCTCATCGGCAAGACCGCCGATGCCGCTACGGAAGATCTTACCGAGCACAGCTACAGCATCTGCAATTTCTGCTCGTCACTATGCAACCTGCGCGTCACCACACGCACAGTGAACGGCGTCAAGCGCATCACCAAGCTCGACGGCAATCCCAACTCCACACTGAACCGCGGCAAGATCTGCGCCCGTGGCCAGTCGGGCCTGCGCCAGACCTATGACAGCGATCGCCTGAAAACGCCGCTCATCCGTGTGGAAGGCAGCAAGCGCGGCGAATGGGCATTTCGCGCCGCCACCTGGGAAGAGGCCTGGGAATACATTGCGCAGCGCAACCAGGAAAAGGCCATCCATCCGTCCGAATGGACCATGGTAGGGGGCTGGACTTCCTGCGTGTTCTACATGAACTGGGCCGTGCCCTTCGCCATGGCCAATCAGGTACCCAACATCGTGGCCTCGCCCATGCAGCACTGCGTGACCACTGGGCATCTCGGCACCGACCTGGTCACCGGCAACTTCAACATCCATGACGAGGTGCTGCCGGATTACGACAACGCGCGCTACATCCTGTTCGTGGCCAACAACGCCTCCATCGGCGCCGTCTCCACCTGTCGTATGGTGCGTTTCGCCACCGGACGCAAGCGCGGCGCGAAGGTGGTGGCGCTGGACTCACGCCTGTCGGAGACCGCGGCCAAGGCAGACGAATGGATTTCCATCCGTCCCGGCACGGACCTCGATTTCCTGCTGGCCATGATGAAGGTCATGATGGAAGAGGGGCACTACGACGCCCTGTTTCTCAAGCGCCACTCCAACATGCCATTCCTGATGCACCGCGACGATGAAGGCGAATGGCATCTTGCCCTCGATGCCGAGGGTCGCCCATGCGTGGTGGCCGAAGGCAGCGAACGCGTGCATACCCTGCCCACCTACAGCAACAGTAACGGCACCGACGTAACGGGTACCAGCGTGGACCCGGCACTGTACGCGCCCGCCGGCTTGCGCGTGGATGGGCGCGAGGTGATGACGGTATTTCAGGCGCAACTGCAGGAACTGGCACAGTACACACCCGAGTGGGCCGCGCAGAGCACCGGCATACCGGCCGAAACCATTGCACGTATCGCGCGTGAATTCGGCACCACGCGTCCGGCCATCGTAGACCCGGGTTGGCATGGTGCGCGCTATGGCAACATGATGATGCTGCGTCGCGTGCAGGCCATGATCCAGGCGCTCACCGGCGGTATCGACAAGGAAGGCGGCTGGATGATGAGCGGTGAGTTCCATCACAAGGCCGCCAGCATGATCAAGGCACAGGCCAAGGGGCATGATGCTGGTCCGCCGCTGTCCTCGCTCGCGGGCATGCACTTCGCACGCATGGTGATCGGCACCTTCAGCAATGGTGCCAACTTCTCCCACGGTCGTCCCGGTTGGGCCTGGGCCTACAGCGCGCAGCAGAAGGCAAAGGGCAAGCCTTACGTGGCGCTGCCGGTCATGGCCGACACCGGTCTGCTCGAATCCGTGCGCGGTGAACTGAACTTTGAAGGCAAGCCCTACAAGACGCGCGCCTTTCTCATCAATGCAGCCAATCCGGTCCGCCACTACTATCCGGACAGTCGCTGGAAGGACATCCTGGGCCATGAGCACGTGGACCTGGTGGTGGCCATCGACGTGCTGCCCTCGGATACGTGCGCCTATGCCGACGTGATCCTGCCCAACACCAGCTATCTCGAACGTGACGAGCCGGTGCTGTACGGCAATGGCGTCAATCACGACCTGGCGCTCACCACGCGCTATGCCGCCATCGACCCCTTGTACGATACGGAAGAGACCCCCGACATGCTGCTGAAGATGACGCAAGTCATCAGCGGCAACGAGCAGGGTTTCTTGGAATGGGTGGAGAAGCTCACCGGTTTGCCGGCCGCGGAGGTCATGGCCGCCTACGCGCGTCGCAACCAACCGGGGGTGAAGGGTGCCTTCTCGGCGGCCTGCCGCGAGGTCTCCTTCAACCAGGCGGCCAAGCGCCTCGGTACCTCCGCCAAGGAGATCGACCTGGCCCTGCGTGCCAGGGGCGTGCTCATGGAGGAACCGCGCGAGGAACTGCTCAAGCATACCGCCATGCCGCGCGTGTTGCCCTTGGCCACGGAATCCGGACGCATCGAATTCTTCAGCCCGCTGTTCCATGGCCTGCGTCAAAGTGGTGCACGTCAGCCCAATTTCAGCGTACTCGCGACCCATATCGCGGCCCAGTGCCGCGGCGTCACACCGGCCGACAAACCGTTGGCCGCCGATGAGTTCTACTTCACCTACGGTAAGTCGCCCACGGTCTCCTACGCATCCACCAACAGCAACAACCCGGTGCTGGCGGCCATCAACGATTTCAAGAAGGACATCTATACCGGCATCTGGATGCACCCGGAGCGTGCCCATGCGCTGGGTATCCGCTCGGGTGATCGTATCCGCCTCACCAACACCCGTTCCGGCCAGCAGGCGGACGGCACCGCCTATGTGACGCGCCAGGTACACCGCGAGGCACTGTTCCTCTATTCATCGTTTGGCGCGGAGAACAAGGCGCTTACCCGCGCCTACGGTATCGGCACCGCCACCAGCAAGCTGATCCCCTACGAGGTGGAACCGGTAGTCGGCGGATTCCGGTCCCAGGAGTTCACCATCAAGGTGAGCAAGCTGAACGAGAAAGGAGGTGTGGCATGACACGCTACGCGATGGTCATCGACCTCAATACCTGCGTGGGGTGCAACGGCTGCATGGCGGCCTGCGCCATGGAGAATCAGACACCCGTGTGGAAGGGCCAGTGGCGCACCTACGTGCACGACAAGGAGATCGGCACCGGCGAGGATGTGCATCGCCGCTTCTTCCCGCGCCTGTGCAACCACTGCGACAACGCGCCATGCCTGTCGGTATGCCCCACCGGAGCCACTTACCGGCTCGACAACGGCATCATCAAGGTGGACGAGTCCCGCTGCATGGGATGTCGCGCCTGCGCCATGGCCTGTCCCTACGATGCGCGCATCGAAGTCACCTATGAGGATGTGGAAAAAGGCCGTGAGTTCTACGGTCCCGACTATCGTCGCAAGAACCCCAGCATGGACAAGTGCACCTTCTGCGACCACCGGGTGGCGGAGGGCCGCAAGCCGGCCTGCGTGGAGACCTGTGTCGGCTCGGCGCGCATGTTCGGTGACCTGCACGACCCCAATGACCCGGTGGCCCAACTGGTGGCGAGCGGTGTGGCACAGCCGCTCATGCCTCACCTCGGCACCAAGCCGCACGTGTTCTACATCGGCGATCTCAAGAGGAAAGGCTAATGGATACCAACGTCACCTTTGCCACTCAGGAGATCTGGACCTGGTGGATCGCCGTGTACCTGTATCTCGGCGGCCTGGGAGCGGCCACGCTGGTGGTCACCTTCCTCACCGATATGTATCTCAAGCGTCACCGCGAACTGGTGCTGTGGGGCGCGTTCTCCGGCATCGCCATGCTGGGGCTCGGTTCGCTCATGTTGTTCGGGCACCTGCTCAACCATGTGGCGGTGCTTCATGTACTCAATCCGATGGTACTGTTCCAGCAACCGCAGGCCTGGATCGCCTGGGGCACGCAGTTCATCATCTGGATGATGTGGTGGGGCGTTTTCTACGCACTGCCCTACATGGTCGATTCGCCTTTCTTCATGCGCCTGCCCCTGTTGGGCGGTCTGCTCGCCTGGACCCCGGTGCGCGCCTTGTCAGAGCGGTTCTGCCTGCGCTACCACAAGGCCATCGGCTGGCTCGCGACCATCAACGGTATCGGTACTGCGGTATACACGGGCCTGCTGCTGCAGTCCTTCCCGGCGGTGGCACTGTGGCACAACCCCGGCGTGCCCTTGCTGTTCACCGTTTCCGCCTTCTCCACCGCGCTCGCTTACTTGATGCTGGTGCTCACGCTGGCGATCAAGCGCGATGCCGATCGGCCCATTCGCGTGTTCTACGAGCGTACCGACGTGATGCTCATCGCCGGTGAGCTGGTCATCCTGTTCTCGTTCTTCTTCTACCTGAACTCGGGACCGGCCTCTGCCATGGAGTCCGCGGCCATTCTCTGGAGCGATCTCGGCTGGATCATCGGCTTCATCGGCTTCGGCCTGGTGGTGCCGCTGCTGCTGGAATTGCGTTGTGCGTTGCGCGGTTCGGTGAGCCACGGCCCTGTGGTGTTCGCTTCCTTGCTGGTGCTGTTCGGCGGCTACCTGTTGCGCCACTACTTCCTGGCGGCCGGCGTGTACGCCTACCCGTGGTAACGCGTGTGGAGCCCGCGGAACTGCGCCTGTTGTCCGAACTGCTGGGGGTGCCCGACGCGGGCGCCCTCGCGCTGCTGCAGGATTCAGCAGCGCACTGGCCCTGGTTGGCGGCGCCGCTCGCTGAACTGGCGCAGATGCCGCTCGATCGCTGGCAGGGCGAACACACGCGGCTGTTCATCGCGGGCTATCCCCGCACACCCTGCCCGCCGTTCGCGTCGAGCTGGGCCGAACGGCGCATGCATGGCAGTGCCATGGAGGCCTTGTCGCGGTTCTATGCAGAACTGGGTCTGGAGACCACCCACATGCCTGCCGATTTCCTCGGCACCATCCTGGAATGCGCGGCCCTCCTTGCGCAGGAAGATGCAGGGGGCGAAATGCAGGCCCGGTTGTGGCGTGAACACCTGTTGCCCTGGCTGCCCGAATTCACCGCCGCACTGGCACGCGAGAGCACCGTCGGCATCTACCGTGTACTGGCGCAGCGGCTGGACGCTGCCATTCATGAACAACGACTGGCAACTACCGCCGCCGGCGCTGCTTGAGGACGACGCAGCGCTGCTCGGCGCCGTGGAAACGGCCTTCGCGGGGGTCTACCGCGAGTTATTCCTGCATGAGCTTGCCGTGAACCACGGCCTGCCCATCACCACCCGCGCCTTTCGCAGGATCGGCCCGTGGCGCGTGTTCCTGTTGCTCACCCCCTGGATGCTGGCACGGGTATTGGTGCCCGGTGAAGCGCCTGCGCTGGAACTGCCCGAGGAGTGGCTTGCCGCCAGACGCGAGGGTGCGGCGACGGTGGTGCTCGGGCCGCTGCTCGTCTTCCACCTGCACGATGTTCCGCAAAAGGCGCACCTCAATCACCATCCCGACCTCGGCCATTACCTGTTGCAGCCGCTGATCCTCGCCATGGAGCAGTTCGGCGACGCCGACGCGGTGTTCATGGCCTGGAACGAGGTTCTGCGCACGCGCGACGAAAACATGAAGAAGCTGGCACGTGACTGCCCCACGCAGCGGGAGGTGTCCCGGCGCGAGTTCTTCAGCAGTCTCATTGCCAAGCGCAAGACCTGAGGCACGCCGCCCCTCGACGCCCTGGCGGTGCGCCAGTTGGCAAACGGCGCGCAAGCGGCTCTTTCCGTAATCACCATCACGCCCTGTGTGATACCAGCCCGCAGCGGCCTTCAGTCGGCTTCGTGGACCACGCAATGGTGTTTTGTCGCCGGCCACGCTATGGCTTATGAAGACAGCACTTTGGGAGCACTTGTCATGATGACGCGGAAGATCCTCTATGCGACGGTCGGTCTGGCGCTGGCGCTGGCCGCTTGCGGCGGGCCGGACGTGGCGCGGCCCAGCGGTCAGATCGACGATGCAACGGTAGCCATGGAGCGGGCGCGCCAGGCCAACGCCCATGAGTTTGCCGCCTTCGAAATGGCTGCGGCCGAGCGCAAGCTGGACCGGGCGCGCAACCTGGCCGACTCAGACGAAGACGATGAACGCATCGAGGCACGCCGCCTGGCCGAGCAGGTGACGGTGGATGCGCGGTTGGCCGAAGCCAAGGCACGGCTGGCGCAGAGCGAGGACGTGAAAGCGGAAATGAACGCCGCCGTGGAAGCGCTGCGTGACAGCCGGGGAGGTGCGCGATGAACACCCGCTCGCTGTGGTTCACCCTTTCATTGGCCGCGGCCCTGGGAATGGCGGGCTGCGCCTCGCAACCCAAGGAAAATGCGCGCGTCGCGCAACTGGCGAACGAACTGGAGACGCTGAAGCAGGATACCGCGGTGCAGGCGCATGCGCCGGGCGCCCTGCTGGATGCGCAGGAGGCTGTGGAACGCGCGGAGCGGGCGCACGAGGACGGCGACAGGTCCGCGCGTGACCATCAGATCTATCTGGCCGAGCGCCTCCTGGAGACCGCGCGCGTGATCGGCCAACGCGGGCAGAACGAGGCAGAGGTCAGCCGCCTCGCGGAGGAACGGGACCGCCTCGCGCTGGCCGCGAGCCGGTCGAAAGTGGAGGAGGCCGAGGCCCGAGCACGTGAGTTGGAGGCAGAGCTGGCGGCCCTGGAAGCACGGCGCACCAACCGCGGCCTGATGCTCAGGCTCGATGACGTGTTCTTCAAGACGGCGAGTGCGAGTATCGCCCCCGGTGCGACCTCGACCCTCGACAAGGTGACGGAGGTGCTGGCGGAGAATCCTGAACAGCGCGTCCTCATCGAAGGCCACACCGATGCCGTGGGGACGGCCTCATATAACCAGCGGTTGTCGGAACAACGGGCCGAGGCGGTGAAGGGCCTGCTCGTCGCGCGCGGCATCGATGCCGAGCGTATCTCCACTTACGGCTATGGCGAGAGCCGCCCCATTGCCAGCAACGAGAATGAAGGCGGCCGTCAGCTCAACCGGCGTGTGGAGATCGTGTTCCCCGACACCGTACAGTGACACGGGAAGATCGGCAGTGGCGGCTGCCCCCGCCAGCAGGCATGGCAAGCGGTGGGGGCGGCCGGCTACGCACGCCGTGGGCGCTCAGGCCTTCACCATGGCCGGACGGCGCAGGCGCTGTACGATACTGACTGTGAGCAGTACCAGGGCACCGATGAACATGCCCCCGACGGCGTGCATCAGCGCCGGCGCCATCGCCGCCAGCAATCCGCCCACACCGGGTAGCGTGCCGGCCCAGTGCGTGACCCCTGCCACCAGGTGATGAGCGGCGGGGATACCGTGCACCACGATACCGCCGCCCACCAGGAACATGGCGGCGGTGCCGGCCACGGACAACGCCTTCATCAGCCAGGGCGCGGTGCGCAGCAGGGCGGCGCCGAAGCGGCGCTGCACCGCGATGAATCTGCCTTCACCCTCCCGTCGCGACAGATAAAGCCCGGTATCGTCCATTTTCACGATGGCGGCCACCAGGCCGTACACACCCACGGTGATGACAACGGAGATACCCACCAGCACGGCAAGCTGTGTGACGAAGGACGCCTCGGCCACCGTGCCGAGCGTAATGGCGATGATCTCCGCCGAGAGCACGAAATCGGTGCGGATGGCGCCGCGGATCTTTTCCCGTTCCAGCGCCACCAGGTCCACCGCCGGATCGGTGAGGGCCTGCACGGCCTTGGCATGCCGGGCTTCTTCATCTGCACGGTGCAGGAAGTGGTGAACCAGCTTTTCCACGCCCTCGAAGCAGAGGAATGCACCGCCGACCATCAGCAGCGGCACCACCAGCCAGGGCAAGACGGCACTGATGGCGAGGGCCGCCGGCACCAGGATGGCCTTGTTTCGCAGCGACCCCTTGGCGACGGCCCACACCACCGGCAACTCGCGGTCGGGATTCACGCCCGTGACCTGTTGGGCGTTCAGGGCCAGGTCGTCGCCCAGCACCCCCGCGGTTTTCTTGCCGGCCGCCTTGGTTAGAACGGCGACGTCATCGAGGACCGAGGCGATATCATCGATGAGCAGGAACAGGCTGCTGGCCATGGGTGTCTTTCAGGTAAACGGGTGGGGGATGATACTCCAGGCACGCGGCGTGAACGGTGCAATGAATGCGCAGAGCGGGCGCGGTGATGCCGCCGGCAGCGGACGGATGGTTATGTGTTCATTCCGGCTTGGCGGGCGCCGGTGCGGGGGCGTCGTGTTCCACCGCTTCGCTTTGCTCATCCAGGTCCTCGGCCACCTCCAGCCAGTAAGGCTCGGCCTCACAACTGCACACGGGGTCTCCCCACTCCGGGATGGAGAGGTCCACGCGCAGTTTGGGTTCGTGCGCAGTCCGTTTCTCGCGTTCCTTGCGCGTGTCCTCCGGGCGTGTCTTGGGGTCGCTCATGGCGAGACTCCATGCGCTGTCTTTCCCTAAGCCTAGCGTTTGATCGCTGTCCCCGCAGCGGGATTGCCAGCGGCCCCAGGTCGCCGTGCCTTGCCCGTACCGGCTTCCACGGCACGCAGCCACGCCGCCATGGAATAGATTCCACCGGCGAGATACACCAACCCGGCAGGGATCCACATGATGAGCCCGGCCAGTTGCTGGTCCTCCAGTGCCGTCCAGCCCAGGGGCGAGGCATGGCGATAGCTTGGATACAGCGGCGCGGTGGCAAAGGTCAGCAGCGCGCCGAGCAGTCCCGAGTGCATCATCGTGGCCAGCGACCAGAACGTGCCGGCGCCCTGCCCCGCAGCGCGGCGTCCTTCCTGCAACAGGCTGTGCCAGAACAGCAGGCCGGTGCCGAGAAAGGTGACGTGCTCGAACATGTGCACCGGTGTGCTCGCGAGCGCGGTCTCATACGGACCGGGTGCATGCCAGAACCACACCGTGAAACCGTGCAGCAGGAAGGCCACGAAGGGGCGCGTGAGTGGGGCGAGCCCGCCCAGCAACCAGCGGCGTATCAGGCGCGGACTGCTGCGCAACAGCGGCACCAGGGGCGCACCCAATGCCAGTAGCGGCGCCGCCACCGCCATGAGCAGCATGTGTTGGGCCATATGGGCGCTGAAACTTGCCGTGGCGAGTGCATCCAACGGTCCGGTGAGTGCGCTCCCGAGGGCGGCGAGCGCGAGCGTGAAGCACGCGATGCGCCACGGCGGGACGGCCCTGGCCCCCCGCGGGTGTCGCCACAGGGTGCGCACACGCATGGCATAGGCCACGGCCGCGAGTACCAGTACCAGCAGGGTGAGCGCGTCACCGGATCCAATGCGGGCGGTCGCCTCGGCGTGGGCGTGCGCACACGCCGGGGTGGCGAGCATCACCATGATCGCCCGCAGGCTGGGGTGCAGGGTTCCCATGGGGCAACCCTAGCAGGCGTGGAAAAGTGCCCGCTGTAAACCCGGGACGGCATCTTGATGCCTGCGGGTGCAGCCGGCTCGGCACGCACTGACTATGCTCGAAGCGATCGATGATGGTGCCCACGCCATGGCTGCGTGTGCGCAAAGGAGGCATCCATGGGTGTGCTGTCGCGGCTGGCTACCTTGCTCAAGGCCAAGATGAGCCAGATGCTGTCGGCGTCCGAGGACCCGGCGAGCATGCTGGATTACTCCTACGAGAAGCAGCGTGAACTGCTGCAAAACGTCAAGCGCGGCATCGTGGAAGTGGTGACTTCGCGTCGGCGCCTGGAACTTCAGGCCGACAAATTGCGCGCCAACATCGCCAAGCTGGAGCAGCAATCACGCGACGCCCTCGCGGCGGGGCGGGAAGACCTCGCGCGCCTGGCCATCCAGCGAAAGCAGGCCGCTGCCAGCCAGATCGGCGGGTTGGAAAACCAGATTGGCGATCTGGAGACGGAGCAACAGAAGCTCGAGACGGCCGAGTCCAAACTCGCCGCCAAGGTGGAGGCCTTCCGCAGTCGCAAGGAGGTCACCAAGGCGCGCTACTCGGCGGCGGAGGCGCAGGTGCGCATCGGGGAGGCGGCCACCGGACTGTCCGAGGAAATGGCCTCCATCGGCCTTGCCATCGAGCGTGCGGAACACAAGACCGATGACATGCGGGCGCGCGCATCGGCCATCGATGAACTGGTGGAGGCCGGCACCCTGGACGAGCTCGGCTCACCAGCCGGCGACAGACTGGATCGCGAGCTAGCGCAGATGACCGCCGCGCAAAACGTGGAAGCGGAACTGGCCGCGCTGAAACAACAGCAGGGATCACACGAGGCGAGGCCCTCCTGATCACCTGACAGGCCACAGTGCCAGCGTCCTCACCATCACCTGCACGGCGGGATCCTACGGGAGGGCCAGGAATGATTGTGCGGATCCTCGATGAAGGCCAATACCGGCTCGAGAGCGCTTATCTCGATCGCCTCAACGAGATCGACAACATGCTGGTGGCCGTGGTCGCCGGCGAAAGTGGCCATGCCTTCGAGCCCCTTTTCCGGCAGATGCTTGAACTGGTGCGCGACAACGGCGAGCCTTTGGCCGATGACGAACTGATCACGTCGGACGTGATCCTGCCCAGCCCTGCCATGCAATTGGCGGATATCAAGGCCCTGTTCACGGGCGAGGGCGTGGTGCCGGGCTGAAAGCGCGCCGACCTGTCGGCTGGCGCGAAGCTGGACATTGAGCGACGAATCAAAGCGGCGTGTCCCAGAGCGGGAACCAGCGTTCCTGCTCCTTTTCCACCGGGAGCTCGTGTTCCATGAGCGATTGCAGCCGCAGTTCCGTGGCATTGTCGCGTTGGTGCTCAACCTCGGTCGGCACCAACGGGTAGAACGCGCCACGCTTGTAGTTGTAGATCCAGTACACCGGTTTGAGGCCCTGCCGGAACTTGAAGACAGCCGCCAACAACTGCTCGCCAAAGCCGTGCTCCTGCAGGGTCAGGCTGGCCATGTGCGTGGCGGCGATGAGCTCCTCCATTTCCGGGTTCTGCAGGATCACCCAGAGGAAACCGTGGGTGTCGCGCCGCAACTCAACTTGTGTGGCGGCGCCGTCCAGGATCGCACGCATCTCGGCCTCTGCCTCGTGGAAGCGCCTGGAGCGCACCGGGCGCAGGCAGACACCGGCACGGCCGGCAGGCGCGAGGCCCAGCTCCACGGTCAGCGTCACCGCTGCCGTGGCCATGGCGAACAAGGGTTCGAGGGTGGATCTGGCGGGTTGCGAGCGCCCGAGCAGGGCATCGAGCAGTCTCATCGGCCTTCCATCTGGCGTTCCAGGCGCCGCAATTGCGCCAAACGCTTCTCCAGCGGCGGGTGTGTGGAGAACAGTTCCGACATCGCGTCACCGGTGAGCGCAGGAAAGATGAGGAAGGCATTCATGGCCTCCACTTCCCGCAGGTCGCGCGTGGGGATGCGCTGTAGGTTGCCGCTGATCTTCACCAGCGCCGAGGATAGCCGCGAGGGTGCGCCCGTGATCACGGCGGCACCGCGATCTGCAGCCAGCTCCCGATAGCGCGACAGGGCACGGATGAGAAAGAAGCTGATCACCCATACCGCGAGTGAGGCGACATAGATGAGCGCCAGGCCCGCTGCATTCTGACGTCGCCCACCGAATGCTCCGGCCCACATCAGGCGGCGCATGAGCAGTTGCGCCAGGGTGGCGAAAAAGCTGGCGATGGTGATCACCATGACGTCGCGATGACGGACGTGGCTCAGTTCGTGCGCGAGCACCGCCGCCAGTTCGTCGGCGTCGAGGCGCTGCAGCAGCCCGGTGGTGACCGCCACCACCGCCGCCTTGGGGCTGCGCCCTGTGGCGAAGGCATTGGGCAGGGATGTATCCACGAGGGCGATGCGTGGCTTGGGAAGGTCGGCCAGGGCGCACAATCGTTCCACCATCGCATGCAGCTCCGGCACCTCCCCGCTTTCCACCTCGCGTGCGCCCATGGACCACAGCACGATACGGTCCGAGTAGTAGTACTGCAGGCCCAGCAGCACCGCGGCGAAAATCGCCACGCCCATGACGGACATGCCACTGCTCCACAACACCGCTATGAACCCGAGGTACAGCGCAGCAAGCAGGAACATCACGAGCAACATGCGCACGGTGAGCTGCTTGTCTTCCGCATACCAGTGTGGCCTGGCCATGTCACGACCCGTCACGAGCGCCCTTACCCGCAGTATAGAGAGCGACCCCGGGTACGATCGCGCGCAAAAAAAAGCCGCCTGTCGGCGGCCGTACCAAGGAGAGTTGAGGAGGCTGGCAGCCCCGCGATCCTAGAAAGTTAGCCCCGAAGGACGCGTCCCTTAGACCGGTGGCTTTGCGCCCTTGTCTTTCAACAAGTTTGCCTTTATCAGCCTCACCTTGAGCGTAGGCCGGCCCAGGGCGGGCTCCATGGTCACTCCGTGGAAATACCACCCACGGGTTCGCGCAGGCCTCGTCACCTGAACGACGATTCCCCAGGCCGTGCCAGGGCTGGAAAGGCGCAATTGCAACACACGAGGAAGCCGGCCGGGCGGAACCGGAAGATCGCGGTGCCCGCCGTTCTGGGAGGGCGGCGGGGCACCGCCCCGCCGCTTCCATCACTTGAGGGTCTTGCCGTCGAACAGCAGGGACTGGCCCGGTTCGATCACGCGCGTGTCGATGCGAAGACGCTTTGCCTCGGCCACGAAGGCCTTCATGTCCTGCGCCAATACCGGGAAGGTGCCCCAGTGCATGGGCACGGCATGGCGCGCACCCACACTCTTTGCCGCCTGGGCGGCCGTCTCCGGGCCCATGGTGAAATGCCCCCCGGCCGAAAGCAGGGCCACGTCCGGTTTATAGCGCTCACCGATCGATTGCATGTCGGCAAAATAGTCCGTGTCACCCGTGTGGTAGATCACGGGCCCGCCCTCGATGCTGAGCACGAAGCCGGCGGGATTTCCGGCATACACCACGGCCGGTGCGCTGGCGTCCTTTTCCGCCAGCGGGTTGTCCATGCCGGCCGAGTGGCGGGCGTCGGTCATGGCGACGCGCACCTCGCCCCCGGCGATGCGGAGCTCACCACCCATGTTCATCATGGTGGGCATACCGAACTGGTCTGCGGGATAGCCCTGGAGCTTCACCATCTGTCGGCCCAGTTCGGGCATGGCGACCAGTTGCGCGCCGGTCTTCCGGGCCAGTTCCGCGGCATCGGCGATGTGGTCGGTATGGGCGTGGGTGAGCAGGATGTAGTCGAGGCGTTTTACCTGTGCGAGCGGGTCCTTGCCCTGTGCAGCCGCGGGATTTTTCGGGTTCTTGAGCCAGGGATCGATCATGAGCACCGCACCTTTGGGTGTGACGACCTCGAAGGTGGCATGACCGTGCCAGGTTACGCGCGTTTCCGCGGCAAAGCTGCCGTTGCTGAAGACCAATGCGGTGATGGCCAAGACTGCTAAATGTTTTCTCATACATCCTCTCCGGATTGTTGTTGTGGAAGCGTGGGCTCCCGGGCGTGCGGCATCCTTGCTGTCGCCGCTGCCAGACCCGCAGGAGACGCGTCCCCGCATCCGGTGAACACGTCCAGCCCGTGCCCTTGCCCACGGAGCCGATTCTCCTTCTCAGGTACAGGAACATAGCAGCAGCCCTAACGGGAAGCCACGGAGACGAACCATGGATATGTCACGCCGCACGGCGCGCGAGGTGCTCGATGATCACCTGCAACGGGCCAATGCCTGGGATTTCGAAGGGGATTTGGCGCGCAATTTCTCCGATGACATTGTGCGGGTTACGGCGTATTCCGCGGATTGGAAGGTGTGCGCGCGAAGGTACGCCTGCTGAGTGAACAGCTGCCCGGCGGACGCTGGACGTATCACACCGTGATGGTGGAAGGGGAGTTGGGATTTCTGGAATGGAGCGCCGAGGCGGACAACGGCGCGCGCGTGGAGGATGGAGCGGACTCCTACCTCATCCGTGACGGCCGGATCCGCGCCATGACCATCCACTACACGGTGGTGCCGCGGCGCACCTGATCCAACGCTGCGGGAACCGGGTACGGCGCACGCTCAGGGTCGATCGCCGGCACTCAACGGCCGAACAGCCTGCTCCACCAGGACCGCTTTGTGGGCTCCGCCACGCCGCGGCTCAGGAAGAAGGGGCCGTACAACTTGTCGGACTCGATGATGTGGTGGGTCAGCCAGCCCTTGAGGAAGTGCAGCAGTTCGAAACTGATGGAATGGCTGCCCGCGTCCAGCTTGGCTTGCAGGTCCTGCACCTGGGCGATCAAGTCCTCGTGCTGGGCCTTGTGGACCTCATAATCGGGGTAGTTGGTCGCGCGCATCAAGCTCTCTTCGGTGGCGAAGTGGACGCGCGTGTATTCGGCGATTTCGTTGAGGATAGGGCGTGTTTCCGACGAACCGCGCTGCTCGCGGATGGCAACGTGCATCCGGTTCAGCATTTCGACCAGCTTCTTGTGCTGGTCGTCGATTTCCGCGATGCCGACACTCAGGTCGTCGGACCACTCTACGAGTTTTGTCATGGGCGGACCCTCCGCGCTTGCCTCCTACGTGCCCGTGCATTATGCGCCCGCCCAGGAGTGAAGCACGCGACCACGGTCACCATTTCCGTGACCAGTGGTGCGCCGGGGCCGGTCACGTACCGTGATGGGGAAAAAATGTGCCCCGTGCCCTCGTGCACGGCGTGGGGCCAGGAAAATATCCCTGGCGTGAGCGCACGAACTCGCCTATAGTGCGCCTGCTTACAGATCGTGTTATTGGCAGTTTCAGCGGTTCCCGCCCGGTTACTTCTCGAATTCCATTGCATAGCCTGTACGCAAACCCTCATTTCCAATTTTTCTCAAGAAGGTATTTGTCATGGCGACAGGTGTCGTGAAGTGGTTCAACGAGGCCAAGGGCTACGGTTTCATCACCCAGGACGACGGCGGTCCGGACGTATTCGCGCATTTCAGCGCGATCCAGGGCTCCGGCTTCAAGACCCTGCAGGAAGGCAAGGCGGTTCGCTTTGAAGTGACCACCGGCCCGAAGGGTCCCCAGGCGAGCAACATCGTCCAGCTGTAAGGACGGCTATGCCCGACCGCAGAAACCCCGCTTCGGCGGGGTTTCTTGTTATTGGGCGTCCCTCAAGGTGCATGGCGCCTGACGCGCCCCCGGGCCGAGCTGCCCCGACGGCCTCAGAACGGAATGAGCAATGACATGGCGTAACCGCCTTGGGGGCCAACACCCACCTGCACGGACATGCTTTCGCCCATGAACGCATCATTGATGAAGGTGGCGATGAAATTGGCGACCCCCGCACCGACCAGTTGGTCCGAGACGTGGTGGTCGCCGGCCTCGATGCGGCCCCAGGACGAGCCCGCTGCAGCGACGTAGCCCGCCGCCACCAACCCATTGGCAAGGGGACGCGCCAGGCGTGTGTGACGCATGTTTTCGCGAATGAGCGAGGCGTGGGCGAAGGCACCCATGGCGTGATTCGAGGTGAAGGCCTCGCCCGGCCTGTCGTCCTTGGCGCGGGCGGGTTCACCTCGATCCACCAGCCCCTTGAAGCTGTTGGACGCGAAATAGGTGGCGTTCACCGCACCGACCTGCACCAAGGTCCCCTTCAGCTTGTTCTCGAGCACATGCTCCTTCCCGCTATCGGTCAGCAGCATGGACAGGATCCACAGCTGGTCCCCCGCGAGCCGGTATACGTCGCTCTGTTCATCGGCACGCTTCGGGTTGCCGAACACCGGTGCGTCCCGGTTCAGGGAGCGGGCCCAGTCCTCGTCATGACCCGAGGCAAAAAATGCCAGGCCTGCAGCGACCGGGATGAGGGTCATGGGATGGTGTAGTGCATTCACTGCCGACTGGCGCAGGCGCTCCCAGCCAGGCTTGTAAGTGGCGTGACGCCCCCATTGGGCAGCCACCGGCTGGACGGTGAGGGCGAGCAGCAGGGCGCAGGTGAAAACACGCAGGACTCGTGTGGGCATTGCTCTTCGATATCAGACCGCAGGTTCGTCACATCCGCAGACTGCCATGCCGTGATTTGGCAAGGAACAGGTCTGCGATATTCCTGAGTGAATTAGTACATAAGCGGGCGCTGAAATGCAAAGCCGGCTGCCCGCCAAGATCGATTGCCTCGCCTGCACGGGGGCGGCCGCGGTCGCAAGCGGTATCCACAAGGAGGGTGTTTGCCGGTTATCGGGGTCGCCACCACCCGGTGCAAAAGGCCGATTGCGTCACAGAGTACGCGCGACACTCGGCTTGGAGACGTCCGTCTTCGGGTAGAGTGACGCACCAAAACGACATCGCGTCTTCGCTCTGCGCCCATGGACCCCTCGACCCTCAACACCTCCGCCCTTTCCATGCCGGTCGCGGCACTGATCGCCTCGCTCATCGGTGCCACCGCCACCATCAGTGCGACCCTGATCCAGCTGCGCATCGCCTGGCGCAAGGAGATCAAGGCGCGCGAGAGTCGTGCGCCCGTCACCCGGAAGACCCGGCGAGGGCCCGTCACCGCGGTGCTCGTGCTGACGGTCGCATCCGCCGTGGGCGGCTTTGCGCTGGCCCAGTATTTCGCGACCCGTGGACACGAGGACGCGCTGGCTACGGAGATGGCGTTGCGAGCGCGCCTCGAACAGTTGGACCGGTTGGCCGCGCGCCTGGAACGTGCCGGCGCGCAGCGCGCTGACGTGCGTGCTTCTGCGGGCGCGGCGTATGATGCCGCCAGTACCAGCGCTGCGGTGACCTTGGTCGCCTGTGTACGCGCCGAACGGGATGACCAACCCTGCACCGAGGCGGACGCCGGGCATGTGACCCTGTGCGCCGGCTTGCCCCCGGGGGTACGGCCCACGCGCGTGGAGCGTTACGTGCGCGAGCAGGGTGATCCGCGCCCTTGGGAGCAGGTGCTGCTCGGGCCTGGCGAGCACCCGGTGGATGGCCGCTTCGTGGGCGAACCCGGGGCCGGCACCGAGTCTCAGACCATCTGCCAGGAGTTCACGCACTGGGGTGGCGTGGCGCGTACCGTCCGCCTGCGGGTGCACTATGCAAGAGCGGATGAACCGGCGGCGCAAGTGACGGCGCACGGCGCACGCTGAGCAGCGGCACGACGGTCATTGGGACTGCGGGGCCAGCTCCCCCGCCGCCAACGGTGAAGCCACGCCACCGTGGACGGGGCCTCCCGGCCGCCGCCCCTTTTCTTCACGCATCGCCCCCAGTAATCTGCCGCCCATGCCCATCCTCCTGTTCAGGCTCAACGGTGTACCCGATGACGAGGCCGACGAAGTGCGGGAACTGCTCAGCAGGCACCACGTCGACTTCTACGAAACCAGCGCCGGCCGATTCGGCATCTCGCTCGCGGCCATCTGGTTGCGCGACGATTCCGATTTCACTCGTGCGCAGCAATTGATCGATGACTACCAGGTTGAGCGCACGCAGCGGGTGCGCAGCGAATATGCAGCGCTGTGCCGGGCAGGCCGCAACGAGACCTTCCTCGATCGCCTGCGCCGGCACCCCGTGCGTTTCGTGGGCTACGCGGCCGCCGTCCTGTTCATCCTGTGGTTTACCCTCGCGCCGTTCTTCCCCTGAACGCTTTGCCCCATCGCTGCCGAGACCACCGCGCCAGTCGGTGCCAGAGGGGTGACCTGAAAGCCTTCCGGCTGCGCTGAGCCCCACAAGGCCCTTCAGTTCGAGCGGGATACGTGACCACGGACACCGTGAACCCCTTCACGCCAACTGCGCCGTGCGGTGTGGCGCGTCTGGAAAAAACCGCCTTGCTGCATTAACGTCGAAGGTCATGAAGAGCGCGCGTAAGATCCCGCCCCTGGCGGTTGCCGCTGCACTGACGGTGGTGCTGGCCGCCTGCGGTTCCGTACCGCCCCAGCCCACCCATGGCGGTCACGCGGCCGCCGTCGTGGCGCAGTCGATGATCGGCAAGCCGTATCGGTTCGGCGGCGCCACCCCGCGTGGTTTTGATTGCAGCGGGCTGGTGCACTATGCGTTTGCGCGCGCCGGCCGTGACGTGCCGCGTACCACCGAGGTGCAGTACGCCCGCAGCCACGCCGTACACACGGAGCGGCTCGCCGCAGGCGACCTGTTGTTCTTCGTCATCGGCAACAAGCCCTCGCATGTGGGGATCTACGTGGGTGAGGGCCGCTTCGTGCATGCACCTTCATCCGGCAAGGCCGTCGGTTACGCATCGCTGGAAAATCCCTACTGGCAGAAGCGCCTGGTGAAGATCGGCCGCTTCTGACCCCGCCCACGAAATCCCCCATGGTAATCGTGCACCGCAGCCGCTGGTGACGGCTGCGGGTCGTACTGAGGAACGCTGCTGAGGCCGGGTTTGTCGACACTCATGTATTCCTTTCGCGAAACATCACTCAAACCGCTGGTCGCTTCGTGATAAATTTGTCCCGCCCGGCGCGCCTCCATGATTGCAGCAGGCCCGGTTTCATGGGTGCGCAGTGCGCGTGTGCTGCCGCCACCAGTCCCGATCAAAAGGCCATGACTTTGCTCCAACGTCTTTCCTGCGCATTTGTACTGTTACTTGCATTCCTGCCCATCGCCGTATCGGCCGCGGCAGCAAACCCTGGGCGGATCGTGAGCCAGCTCCACGCGGCGCTGGTGGTTGATCTCTCCAGCAACGAAGTGCTGTACGCCCACCGCGAGCACGAGCCTGCCGACCCCGCCTCGCTGGTGAAGATGATGGTCGCGTTGCTCGCCATGGAACAGGTGGAGCAGGGCGCGCTGAGCCTTGATGACACCTATCGGGTATCGGCCGCGGCAAGCCGCATCGGCGGCCATCAGATCTACCTGAAGCACGGCGAGACGTTCACACTGCGCGACCTGCTCAAGTCCGTGGTTATCGCCTCGGCCAATGATGCGGCCTTTGCCGTGGCTGAACACATCGGTGGCTCGCAGGAGGCCTTCGTGGCCATGATGAACGCCCGCGCACGCGAACTGGGCATGCGCGATACGCAATTCAACAACGCCCACGGCCTGCCGCCCGATCGCCGCAAAGGCCAGAAGCCGAACCAGACCAGCGCCCATGATCTGGCCATCGTGGCACAGTCACTCATGAAGTACCCGCTGGTGCGCGACTGGGCGGCGACACGGCTCGATTCCGTGCGTGACGGCAACTTCATGCTCACCAACACCAACCATCGCTTCCTGCAGCGTTTTGAAGGTGCCAACGGGTTCAAGACCGGCTATCACCCCCGTGGTGCGGGTTTTTCCGTGGTCGCCACGGCCACACGCGAAGGCCGCAGCCTGCTGGCGGTGGTGATGGGGGCGCCCTCGGGCAAGGTGCGGCTCAATGCCGCCACGCGGCTGCTGGAATGGGGATTCGCCGATGCCTTGCGGGCACCGGCCGTGACTGCCTCGGTGGACGTGGGTGCCTTCGAGCTGGATTGATGCCCCGGCTGCAGCGAGCGTCACGCATGGGGTGCGCTTGCTGTCTTCCTGTCGCGGCTTAGACTTTGGTGGTTCGCACCGGCCGACGGCATGAAACCCGACGACATCCTCTCCTTTTGGTTTTCCGAGCAGGCCCGGCCCTACTGGTTTGCCTCCACGGCCGACTTCGACCGTGAGGTCACCGCATGCTTTCATTCCACCTGGCAGGCCGCGGCTACCGGTGACCTGGACGCCTGGGCTGACAGCCCCGCTGGCGCACTCGCCCTGGTGATCGTGCTCGATCAGTTCCCACTGCACATGTTCCGTGGCCGTGCGGAGGCGTTCTCCACCGAGGCCCGGGCGCGGGCAGTGACCCGCAGGGCGCTCGCCCGCCACTGGGACCAATCCCTTGCGCCGGAGCAACGTGCCTTTCTGTACCTGCCGCTCATGCACAGCGAGTCGCCCGTCGATCAGGAGGATTCGGTGGCACTGTACGAAGCGCTGGGCCAGGCGGAGAGCCTCTATTGGGCGCAGCATCACCGCGAGCTCATCCGCCGCTTCGGGCGGTTTCCCCATCGCAACGCCGTCCTCGGCCGCGTCAGTACCCCGCAGGAAGAGGCCTACCTGGCCTCCGCGGAGGCGTTCCGCGGGTGACGGGGGCGGCAAGGAGTCACATGCGCAGCCCCTGCATCCTGAAGGCCGGTGACAAGCTCTCCACGCTTGACGCGGTCGAGGGCGACTACGAGGACTGGCTCGCCGCCGGGCTTGGCCTGGCGCGCCGGCAGGTGGATGTGATCGCGGTGCATCGTGGGGCGCAACTCCCGGCGCTGGACGAAACGGCTGCCGTGGTGATCACCGGCTCCGCGGCCATGGTGAGCGACCGCCTGCCCTGGATGTTGGCTGCGGAGCGCTGGCTGGCCGCAGCCGTGGCCCGCTCCATCCCGGTGTTGGGGGTTTGCTTCGGGCACCAGCTCTTGGCCCAGGCGCTGGGCGGCCGGGTAGGCTACAACCCGCGCGGCGTGGAGGTGGGCACGGTACAGGTGCGCCTGACCGCAGCGGCGGCCTCACACCCGCTGTTTGCCGGTCTGCCGGAATGCTTCCCGGCCCAACTGAGTCACCGCCAGACCGTGCTCACACTCCCGCCCGGCGCCACCGTGCTGGCCGCCAGCGCCGGCGACGACCACCAGGCCTTCGCTGTGGGCAGCTGCGCCGTGGGCGTACAGTTCCATCCGGAATTCGACGAAGCCATCGTGCGGGCGTATGCGCGGCATTACACCGCACGGTTGCAGGAGGAAGGCAAGGACGCCACCGGGGTCATGGCGGGTATAGCCCCCTCACCGGAGGCCTTTGGTCTGTTGCGCCGCTTCGCCCGTTGGGCCGGCATCGCCTGAGCACAGTCCCTGCGGGCCCGCCGAGGGTCAGTGGATGCGACCAGGACCGTCGTCACCCTCATCGTCGTCCTCATCGCCCTCCTGGTCGTATTCCCCCGCTTCCTCCAACGCCGTGTCCAATTCCTCGTCGTCGAAATCGTCTTCCGCTTCCAGGTCCTCGAAGACCTCGGCGAACAGGCTGTAGACCAGCTCGTGCAGATAGGAACCGCGATCGTTGACGATGAGCTGCTCCTGCCCGGCGTGGTTGGCGGCGAAGGCGAGGCGTGGGCGCAGCAACACATCATCGCCGGCATGGTGGCCATCGATGGCAGAGGCGACTGCGTAGCCGATGCGCCCGGTCAATTCCGCTACCTGATCATCGTCGAGATCGGCGTTCTCCAGTTCGTCCCTGATGGCGAGCAGCAGATCGCGCAATAACCTGAGTTGTTGCTGCTCATACGTGTCGTTGTCCTTGGTGACGGCCATAGAAGCGCTCCGCAGTGGGTGCACAGCAAGATAAACCCGGCGGGTGCCCGGCGCCAAGCGGCCTTTCGTTTTGTGCGGCGGGCGACTATAACGCTCTCAGGAGCGCCCCATGGACTTCAAGATTCACAAGCCGGACGACGAGTGGCGGGCACAGCTCACCCCCGAGCAGTACACGGTGTGCCGCAAGCGGGGTACCGAACAGCCCTTCTCCGGCGCCTATTGCGGCAGTCATGCGCCGGGTGTGTATCACTGCGTATGCTGCGGCGCGCCGCTGTTCCGTTCCGAAGAAAAGTTCGAGTCGGGATCGGGCTGGCCCAGTTACACCGAACCGGTGAACGATGAGGCAGTCGCCTTGGCAGACGATTACAGCTATGGCATGCACCGCATCGAGGCGCTCTGCGCCACCTGCGGCGCTCACTTGGGCCACGTGTTCGACGATGGCCCGCCGCCTACAGGTAAACGCTACTGCATTAACTCGATTTGTCTCCAACTTTCACCTAAATAGCGCTTGGGCCGGCGGTTTCGGAATTGTTAACCTCTCTCGGGCATGTGGGGAGGCATCGCCGACGGGTTTGCGAGGAACACTCATGACAAGAGAGCAGGACACGCCGGCCAACGGAGGCGCCGAAGCGGAATTCGAGGATGTGTTCGCGACCACGGCCGGGAAGGTCGGTGCCAAGGGTGCGAACGAGGAGAACCTGGACGAACTGGAAGCCTTTCTGGACGCCTTTGAAAAAGACCCGGAGGCTGCCGCCAATACCGTCTCCGCGCCACGCACGGCTGCACCGGAAAAGCCCACCGCAGACCCGGCGGCGCAGGTGGTGGACTTCAACGCCCCGGAGCACGTGGAAGCCCTGGTCCATGGGTTACTCAAGGACGACGACTTCGATCTCGCCGCGACGGGCGGAGCCCCAACGCCCGCGGCGAGGCCCGATCCGGGCAGCGCATCCACGCCGCCCCCTGCCACCCGAGCGGTTCATGGGGGGAACCGCGCCCAAGGGCCCGCACCGTTGGCCATTGCGACCGTGGCCATGAGCACCGTGGCCCTGCTGATTGCCATCGGCGCCGGCTGGGCGAGCTTTGGTGCGACCACTGAGCCCACCACGAGCGCGCCCGCCGAGACGCACCTCGCGGCGGAGCTGCAAGCCTTGAAACAGCGGGTCACCGAACTCACGGCGCGCATGGAAGGGCCGGTGGGCGACGTCACCGACAGCTATCCCGGTGACATGGACGCATTCGCCAAGCGTCTGGACGAATTGCAGGGGGCACTGGCAGCCGTGGAACAGCGCCTGGCCGCGGCATCGGCCACCCCGGCGCCAAGGCAGGCGGCGCCGGTGCGGCCCGCAGCCGTATCCACACCTCCATCTGGGCCGGCCGAGGAGAACTGGCAGGTGAATCTCCTGTCGTTCACCGAGCGCGCCGGCGCCGAAGTGGAACTCAAGCGCGCCCGCGCCCAAGGCATGGACGCACGGATCGTCCCGGCCCTGCGCGACGGGCGCACCTGGTACCGCGTCGCCGTGGGCGGCTTCGCCAGCGCCGAGGCTGCACGTGCCTACGTGGCCGGGGAGGCGAAGAAGGCGGGCTACCCAGCGGCCTGGATTGCCAGACCGCAAGGGAAAGCCTCATCTCTCAGGTGAGTGGACCCGGCGGTGGCTGTTCCGCCGTCGCGATGCGCCCGAACCAACGCCGATCCGGAACCGCAGCAGGCAACTACACCCAGTTGAGGGTGCAGTCCAAATGGCGCCACACCCGATGCATGCCGGGCAGGCCTTCCTCCAGCATGATCTGCAGCGGAAAACCCTTCAGCGCCTTGTTGCGGTGGCAGAGCCAGAACTGCGGCATCTTGGCATTCAGCGGGTATACGCGCTGCAGCGAGTGCTGAATGCCAAGCACGTGCCGCGCGCGCTCGATGATGTCCTGTTCGTCGGGCAGCGGCTTGCCGCGGCGGAAGTGTGACAGCGTGCGGACACCTTCCCGCGCCGAGAGTCCCAGCAGTACCTTCTGATCATCGGTATCGAGGCGCCAGTCCTCGAAGATATTCATTACCAACTGCGCGAGACGGCCACGCTCTTCTTCATTCAGTTCCAATGCCATCACCGCAGCACCACCTTTGCAAATGGAAGACTTGCGGCAATTATCGGCGACCGTTTGCAAATACGTCAAAAATCAAGTAATTCCCACATCTGTTGCAAGGGTGTGTGCTTGACGTGCCACGGCCGACAGCTACCCTCAAACCGGCTTCTCTGCGGCTTCTCTGCGGCTTCCGCGGGAACATTCATGCATGCATTGGATTGGGCAGCACACGCGCGCGTGCTACGGCAGAACGGGTAACGCAGAATGCGCAGCAAGCGATGAGCGAGAACGTGCTGGCCGACTGCTGGCAACGCGCATCTCTGCGGCGCACGATCCGCACCGTGTTATTGCATCGGCGGCTACCGTAGCCCGCCTCGAAGCGCGTTGACCCGCGTTCACCCCTCCTGAATAATCCCGCAACACCTCAGGGCCATTTCATGGTTACCGGGCTGGATACCCCGAACACGTTCGATACCTTCATCCACGCGCACCCCGCCGCTGCCGTGTATTTCGGCAGTGCGGCGTGCGGCGTGTGTGAGGCCCTGTGGCCCAAGCTCGAGGCCATGCTTTGCACGCGCTTTCCCAAGCTCTCACTCGCCCGTGTGGAAACCGCTGCCGCACCCGCACTGGCGGCAGCACACGGCGTGTTCACCGTACCAGTGATCATCGTCTGGTTCGAGGGGCGGGAATGGGTGCGAAAAGCGGGAGCCTTCTCCCTGGCGGAACTGGAGGGTGACATCATGCGGCCCTACCAGATGTTGTTCGGCGGGAGTACACGATGAGGCGCATGCTGCGTTGGCTCGCCATGTTGGCCCTGACGGGCCTGTTGTCCGGCGCGCCGGCGGCTGCAGGCGTGCGTTGGCCCGCCGATGTGCGCACCCTCGGGGAAGTGAGCGATCTCCTGCGTCACATGGTGGCCGTGGCCCCTACCACCGGCGTCAGTGGCGAGACCGTGCACAGCATGGCGGAGCTGCAGCGTTTCTACCGCATGCGTGACTACGCACCTGCATGGATCGAAAACACGGGCGTGACGTTACAGACCGCGGACGTGCTCGAGCGCCTGCGCCGCGCCTGGATCGAAGGTCTGGACCACGCACGCTATCACCCGGACGCCATCGAGGACCTCGCGGGCGGTGCGGAAGACGTGGTGCAACTGGCACAACTGGATCTTCTGCTGTCCGATGCCTTCCTGAGTTATGCGCGCGACGTGCGTGAAGGCCGTGTGTCGCCGCGGGAGGTGGACCCGGCCTGGCACATTGCCTCGGAACCGTTCGACTATTCACAGGCATTGGAGCACGCGCTGGCCTCACGTAGTGCCGCCGCTGTACTCGATGCCATGGCTCCGGACCATGAAGGCTATCGCCGCCTGCGCGTGGCCCTGGCACGCTACCACGCCGTGGAGCGACGCGGCGGCTGGCCTTTGCTCCCCGCCGGCAGGAGGTTGCTGCGGCTGGGTGTGCGTGATGCACGTGTGCCGATCCTGCGCACCCGCTTCGTCATGGCCGGTGTGCTGCGCGATCAATCCGTGGCCGACGAACGGCTGTTCGATGCCGAACTGGACAAGGTCGTACGGCACTTCCAGCAGCGGCACGGACTGACACCCGACGGGGTCGTCGGTGAGGGCACGCGCGCCGCGTTGAATGTCCCGGTGCGGGAGTGCATCCGCGGTATCGTGCTGAACATGGAGCGCTGGCGCTGGTTGCCGCGGCGGCTGCCTGCACGCTACGCGATGGTCAACATGGCGGGCTTCGAGCTCGTCCTGTACGACAGCGGTTTGCCGATCCGCGAAATGCGCGTGATCATCGGCCGCGATCAGCGCCAGACGCCGGCGCTCGCCACGCGCATCACCTCTGTGGTGTTCAACCCCTACTGGTACGTGCCCGAGACGGTGCTTCGCGAAGATCTGCTCCCGGCCCTGGCCGCCGAGCCCGAATTGCTCGGACGTCTGCGCCTGAAGGTATTCAGCGACTTGCGCGGACGCGGTAAAGAAGTGGACGTGAGCAAGATCGACTGGAGCCGCTATGCTTCGCAACCATTTCCCTACACGCTGCGCCAGGAACCGGGACCGGACAATGCCCTCGGCCGCTACAAGTTCATCCTCGCGGATACACCGGCCATCTATCTGCACGACACCTCGAACCATCGCCTGTTTCAGCGGCGCAGCCTGGCGCTGAGCTCGGGCTGCATCCGGGTCGAGGACCCGGAAGACCTGGCGGCCTTCCTGCTGGGTGAACAATGGCAAGCACAAGGGCTGGCCAGGATCGCCGAGGGCCAACCGCACCCCATGGAACTCGCCACGCCTGTACCCATTTACCTGCTGTATTTCACCGCCTGGGTGAACGAACTCAACGAGCTGCACTTTCGCGAAGACATTTATGGCCGCGACAGCCAGCTCCATGCCTTGCTCGGCGCAGGTAATGCGTCGATGGCACGGGCGATCCCTTGATGAGAAATGTCTTTACGGACCGGCAAAGGAATCAGAAAAGTCCTACAGACACAACGCTGGGGCTGGGGCAGAGTAAGTGCCCGAGGATAACCAATAAAGCCAAGGATGGTTCTATGCCTCCGTCTCCTTCGAAGTCCCAGATACTGAGCGAAATCGCTCATTACCAAGCGCAGCTCGCCAAGCTTCCACTGCAAAGCGACAATCCGGACGACCTGATCGCCCGTGAGATCTTCGAAGGCTTGCTGCAAAGTCGGCGCGAGGACCTCAAGCGCAGGGAACAACAACAACGGTCGTAGTCTCTCCTCGGTTGCTCTTGAAACGCCCTTCGGGGCGTTTTTTTATCCGTGCACCTTTCGTCCATCGTGAACCACGTATAAACCCTTGATATCCATTGGGTTGACAAGACCTAGCAAATAACTAAGTTATAGACCGTCTATGGCTCAGGTTGGAACGGAGAAGTGCAATGGATAACACCTACTATCTGATGCTCGACACCATGGAAAAAGCGGGCGTGGACTGGCAGTACATCGACGGCTGGGCCTGCGGCTATCTGCATAACCCGCCGCGCGGCCCGCAATTCGTGACCGAGGGCTATGAGGCGGGCTACGCGGATGGGCGTAACGGCAAACTCGACGGTTACGCGGAGTGGCAGCGGGCGGGCTGAAACACCGTTATGTTCGGCACAAGGGGAGTCCGTGCGGACTCCCCGCTTGACCGCAACACGTGCTCGACGACACTCACCGCATGGTGACGACGACGTTATTCATGGTACGACCCTGCGCAACGCGCGCCGTATGGCGGCGCATCGTCAGGCTGCGTGCCCAGAGTCGTCCTTAGTCCCGATTTCAGGAACCACTCGAAAGGCCGCAGCGAATGCTGCGGCCTTTTTCGTTTCAGGGAGAGCGGAATGTCCGTGCCGGCCGCGTATCTGGGCGTCATCCTCATCTGGGCAACCACGCCGCTTGCGATCAAGTGGAGCGCGATGGATGCCGGATTCATCTTTGGTGTCACCGCGCGCATGATCATCGGCGCGGCGTTCTGCTTCGCCATGCTGCGTCTGCTGCGCGTTGAATTCCCATGGCGACGTAATGCCGTTCAGGCCTATGCGGCCGCCGCCCTGGGCGTATTCGGCTCCATGATGTGCACCTACTGGGGTGCGCAGTTCATTCCCTCGGGGCTCATCTCGGTATTGTTCGGCGTGACGCCATTCGCCACCGGGATCATGGCCACGCTATGGTTGGGCGAGCGCTTTCCATCACCCGCACGATTGGCCGGCATCGGTCTGGGCATGCTCGGTCTGTGCCTCGTGTTCGGCGCCGGCCTGCGCATCGAAGGATACGCCTGGCGTGGCATCGCTGCGGTGTTCATCGCCGCGCTGCTGCATTCCGCGAGTGCCGTGTGGATCAAACGCACGGGTGCACAACTGCATCCGATCGCCCTGAATGCCGGGGCATTGGCCATTGCCGTGCCTCTGTATTTCGTCACATGGCTGGTGTCCGGGCAGCCAGTGCCCGAGGCGTTGAGCATGCGGGCAACGGGGGCCATCGTGTATCTCGGGGTGCTTGGGACCGCGCTCGGCTTCGTGCTGTATTTCTATGTCCTCAAACACCTGCCCGCAGGTGTGATCGCCCTGATCACGCTTGTTTCCCCGGTGCTGGCACTGTTCATCGGCCGGTGGCTCAACGATGAGGCCGTGGATCCTTTGGTGTGGGCAGGCACCGCCTGCATCCTCACCGGGTTGCTGATCTATCAGTTCGGAGGCCGGCGTTTGCGCCATTGGTGGCGCGCGGCCTGGCCGCGCAGGCCGCAGCCTGCCGGCAAAAAGGCGTTGCAGGAATGAGGTGTGCTCAGTGCGGCAGCCCGGCCAGCCAGTGGGACACCATCTCCACCAGTGCCGCACCCTGTCGCCGGGCATAATGGTCGGCACCTTCGAGCACGCGTTGGCGCGAGTGAGTGTGCCCGGCGCGTGCGATGGCATCGCGGCGTTGGGCCGCGGAGGCCTTCACCGACGGGTAGTCATCGCTGCCATAGATGTCGAGCACCGGCATCCGCAACCGATCCAGCGGATAGGGGCGGGGCATGGTTTGGCCGGCATCGGTCGCACCCATGCCGATGCCCACGAAGGCACGCAGGCGTGCATCACGTCCGCTGGTCTCGAGCCAGTGCATGGCCATGTGGGCGCCGCAACTGTGTGCGACGATGACTGGCTGCGGGAAGCCCGCGGCAGCCAGGTGGGCGAGCGCCGCCTCGATGCGCGGCTCGGCTTCGGGAAGCAGAGGCAGATAATCGTAGTAACTGGCGTCCTTCTCCAAGACCGGCAACTGGATGGTAATGGTGTACCAACCCTCGCGGGCAAGCCCGGTACGCAGCGGATGCACTACCGTTTCCCAGTCCGGATGCAACCCGCGACCGTGGAGGATCAGGGCCGCGCCACGGGCTGGCGTGCCTTCCGGTGGCATGGCGATGGCGAGGAAGTTCTGCCCATCCGCCTCCAGGTACACAGGCTCGCCATCCATGATGGCGTCCACGATCTGCTCGGAGATGCGCGCCTCACGCTCCAGGTCAGAGGCGTGCGCACCACACAGTGTCAGCATCAGCAGCAGCGCGACGGCCGGTCTAGTCATGGCATGTTTCCGATGGGGCCGGTCTTCTTTTTAACCCGGTCGTGCCCGTCACTGCAATCAGCCATGCACGAACATCTCGTAACTGGTGAGCATGATCTCGATCACGATGAGCAGAACGATATACCACTCCACACGCAGACTGCGCTTGCCTTGCAGCAGATCGAGCAGGGTTTCGGCGGTGCGTGCGATGAGGGTGAGCTTCGCTTCGAGGGCGACCTGACGGTCGACGAGTTCGTATTCATTGCTCAGGCGATAGTACAGCCGCTCGAGCTCCGGGTGTTCCCACAGCAACTCCGGTTTTTCCAGGATTGCCACGCGCCCGACCGTGCGGTGCTGGGTGAGCAGACTGCCGCCGATGTAATTCACCAGGGCCTTGGCCTCCTGCCGTGACGTGCCTTTCTTGCGCAGGCGCTGGGCCAGGGGTTCGATGCGATCGAACACCTGGGATACGTCCGATTCGCAATAGGACAACACCGAGCTCTTTGCCAGCACGTCGGCTATCACCTGCATGCGCTCGGGAGAGAGCCCGGCCAGGGTGATGACGCCTTCCTCCACGCCTTCATACTCACCCTGACGCGCCTGCACCAGGGCCTCTTCGAACTCAGGCTGCTCGAACGGCGCATTCACAAGCGGTTGCAGGCGGGCCAGGAAACGGGCCTCCTCTTCAGGGGGGACACCGAACAACACCACGGTGCCGTAGCGGAACAACACCGCATTGCCTGCGCCTACGCGCAACACCAGCGGCGAGCGCGCCAGTGCCGTCATGGTGTCAAGCGTACGCAGGTCCAGGCGCTCGCCGAGAAAAAGTGCGCGCGCCGTTATCGGGTTGTCCGGGGCGGTGTCGTTTATAGTTTCCGGTGGGGCGGCATTCTCACTGAAGCCGCCGGCAACCGGCAAGGAGGTGGCGCTCATGTCCGTAGGCCAGTTTTGCAACCGTGAAGTGATCGTCGCCCGGCGCAATGATCCCGTGCCCGATTTGGCGCGACTCATGCGTGAGTACCACGTGGGCGATTTGGTCGTGGTGGAAAGCATAGACGCGCCGGTGCCGGTCGGCATCGTCACGGATCGTGACCTGGTGGTAACGGTGCTGGCGGAGGAGGTTGATCCCGCATCGCTCACCGCGGGTGACATCATGACTTCCGCGCTGCTCATCGCCCGCGAGAGCGACAGCCTGTGGGATGTCTTGAAACGCATGCGCGCCCGCGGGGTACGGCGCGTTCCGGTGGTGGATGATCGGCACGGACGCCTGGTGGGCATCATCACCGTGGATGACGTGCTGGAGGTGCTGGCGGAGGAGCTTTCGGCGCTCGCGCACGTCTCCGGACGCGGACGGGCGCACGAGCAGGCAGCGCGTCCGTGAAAAGGGGGCCGTGCGGCCCCCTTGGTACAGCGCAGGTGATGCTTACATGGGCTGGCTGATGGTGAAGGCGCCGCGGATATCGCCCACCTTGAAGCCGCGCGCCTTGTCGGCAGGATAGAGCTCGTCGAGCTTGGCCTTCACTGGCGCTTCGATCTCGCCCCCGTGGCACTTCAGGCAGGCCTCTCCGGTGGGGATCGCCTTCATGAAGCGGAACACGCGCTTGCCGTCCTGTTCCACCACTTCGGCAAAGCTCATGGTATCGACGGCCTCGCCCTTCGCCTTGCGTTCCTCGAACGCATTCAGGACGTTCGCTTCCCAGGCATCGGGGGCATTCTTCGTATTACGCACCTTCAGGGAGGTGCGCGCCACGCGCCAGCCGGTCTTCTCTGACTGCTCGTGGGCAATGTGCGGTGCCATGTTGCTGCACGCGTCGATCGCCTGCGTGGGTCCGCCTTCCTTCATGGCGCGTCCCAGTTCGGCCTTGAGACTGCCGGCAAACTCCTTGATGACCGCGGCGCTGGCCTGCTTGCGCTCCTGCAGGTCATCGGCCTGGGCGGCCAACGGGAGGCACATGGCGACAATCGCGAAAACCTTCTTCATCTCTTGTTTTCCTTTCCGGTTATAGATGTGGGAAAGCCGCGAAGCCTAATGGGGCGGCTCCGGTACGTCTGTAACTTTAGTCACTGGCATCTGGTGCGCCGCCAGTTGCGGCAAAAAGCGAACCCTGTCACGCAGGCGGTCTGTGGCACCGCCCGCCGCGGGGTGTATCGAACGGCACTTGCCGGTATGATTCTCCTGTTCCGTCATTTCAAAGAACTACAGGTGAACCATGACAAGTACGTGCCGAACCGCGGCAGCCGTGCTGCTTGCCCTCGCGAGCGGCGGCGCCCTTGCGGACTCCCTCGAACTCAATCTGCATGACGAGGCCCTGCGTGCCACCTTCGCCCATGTAGCCCGCCCGGGCATGGAATGGGACGTGGGCCACTATTACAACGAAGACGACGTGACCGTGACGCATCTGGGCCTGCACGTCTCCGGCGAGAACTGGAGCAAGGCGGGAACCTTCGATGTCGGCCTGGGTGGCCGCCTGCTGCTGGTGCGCTCCGATGAGGAGGATGCCAGTGCGTTGGCGCTTGGGGGGCGGGTGCGCTTCTCGCCGGTGCACCGCGTGGGCATCGGCGGCGAGCTTTACTTCGCACCGGACATCACCACCTTCGACGAGGCTACGCGCTATACCGAAGCCACCGTGCGTGCGGATTATCAGCTGTTGCCGCAGGCTTTGCTCTATGTCGGTTACCGCGTGATCGAGATGGATTTCGACGATGTGGATGATGTGGAAATCGACGACAGCTTCCAGGTGGGCATGAAACTGCTCTGGTGAGGCAGATAAAAAAGGCCGGGGAGAACCCGGCCTTTTTTTGCGCCTGCGGAGGCTTACTTGCTCGCGCTGTCCTTCAGGCTCTTCAGCGCACTGACCTTCACTACTTCACGGGCCGGCTTGGCCTTGACCGTGATCTCCTCGCCGGTGAAGGGAGAAACCATTTTGCGGGCCTTGGTGGCGGGCTTGCGCACGCGGCGGATCTTCACGCCGACCTCGGGGACGCTGAACTCACCCGAGCCCCGCTTCTTCATGTGGCGCCGCACCAGGTTGCCCAGGGAAGCGAACACGGCAACCACATCCTTGCGGGCCAGACCGGTTTCATCCGAGATGGCGGAGAGGATCTGGCTCTTGGTCTGCTTCTCGGTGAGCGGGGTGGTCTTGGGGGCAGCCGGAGCGGCCTTCTTCACGGCCTGCTTCGGGGCGGTTTTCTTCGCGGCTGCAGCGGGTTTCTTGGCGGCAGGTTTTTTCGCGGTCTTCTTAACGGCCATCGATTGTTTCTCCCTATGTGTATTGTGTTCGCGCAGCACGATGTGGCGCGTCGGCCGCTAGATTGTGAAGACAGTTTTGACAAAAGACAAGCGGCGATCCAGGCTCCAAACGGCGATTTTTCCAGTAAAAATGCATCGAAGGGCGGAGCGGTGAGTCCCCAAAAAAACCGGCACGGGAGCAGAGCGGCATGATTGAGGAAGTGAAGGTGCGGGTGACTGGACAAGGTCTGCATGAAGTGACCGATGCCATCCGGCGCGTGGCGCGGACGGCGGGGGTGCAGGAAGGACTGTGCACGGTGTTCGTCCGCCACACCTCGGCAAGCCTCCTGATTCAGGAAAATGCCGATCCTTCCGCGCGTCGTGACTTGGAAAACTGGCTGAACCGCCTGGTGCCTGAGCACGATCCACTGTACACGCACACCCTGGAAGGGCCCGATGACATGCCGTCCCACATCAAGGCCGCGCTCACGGCCGTGAGCCTTTCCATTCCGGTGATGGGCGGTGAACTGGCGCTTGGTACCTGGCAGGGCATCTACCTGTGGGAGCATCGCCGCCTTGCGGGGGTGCGTCGCCTGGTGGTGCACGTCGCCGGCTGAGGTACTGAAACAAGCGTGCTGTCGGCCCCTCGGGCAACGGCCGATCAGTGCACCGATCCGCCTGCAGGCGGCCGCTGGGGGACGATGGCCGGTGCGGGCGAGGCATGGCGCAGGACCATACGCCACCCGGAACGGTCGCGGCGATAGACGTTGGTGGCGAGGACCTGCAAGGGCTCTTCCTTGCCGTCGGGAAACAGGATGTTTTCCAGCACCAGATGCACGGTGAGTGCATCCCGTTCCACCACACGCCGCTCGCTCAGGTGGAATGCCAACCGTTCGGCTCCGGCGAACATGTCGCGCCATGACTCGTGTACACCCGTGCCGCGCAGGCGTCCCCCGAGGGGGTGAATGCACTCGATGTCCTCCGCTTCCGCCCATACCTCGCGCATGGCGTCGGCATCGGCACGCTCGAATGCGGCGTAGAAAGCCTCCTCCGCAGCGAGAGCTGATGCATAGGCTGGTTTTTTCAAGGTTTGCTCCGGCCTTTCGTGCATTGCGGCTAATGATATATCGTATTTCGTCCGCTGCCCCATGCAGCGGCCCTTCTTTTTCCCGGGTATCGTGTGCTCGACGTGATTTTGCAGGCCGCCGGTCTGATCCTGTGCGGCGTTTTCTGGCGCGTGTTCGCGCCCCAGGGTCTCGAGGCCGAGGGTCTGCGGCGCCATCTGACCGGACTGGTGTACGCACTGCTGCTACCTGCCCTCGTGCTCGGCGTGCTGTGGCGCGCACCCATGGGCGCAGACACGCTGCGCATTGTCCTCGTGGCTGCCATGGGGGTGTGCAGTGGCCTGGGGCTGGCATGGCTGTGGTTAAGGCGCACGCGCGTGTCGCATGCCAGTGTGGGGGCGATGCTGCTCGCCGCCGCCTTTCCCAATGCAACCTACATGGGGCTGCCGGTGCTGGAAGCGGCGTTCGGTCCCTGGGCGCGTTCGGTGGCCATCCAGTACGACCTGTTCGCGTGTACACCGCTGTTGTTGAGCGTGGGCATGTATGTGGCGGCGTACTACGGTGCCACGGGCGAGCGCGTGCATCCGCTGCTGTCACTGCTCAAGGTGCCGCCCCTGTGGGCCGCAGCCGCGGCCATCGTGCTCAATGTCTTGCAGGTGCCGCAGCCGGCGATGCTGGCCGGCATGCTCGACATGCTCGGCAGCGCGGTGGTGCCGCTCATGCTGTTTTCACTGGGGCTTGGGCTACAGTGGGCGGGCGGCTGGTGGTCACGCCTTGCGATCGTCGCGCCGGTGGCGGTGATCCAGTTGGGACTGGTGCCGCTTATCGCGTGGGGTACGGCCAGCGGCCTCGGTCTTGCCGGCGATCTGCGCATGGCCGTGCTGCTGGAGGCCGCCATGCCGAGCATGGTGCTGGGTATCGTGATCTGCGATCGCTTCCGGCTCGATACGCCGTTGTACGCCATGGCCGTGACAGTCACCACGGCGCTGAGCCTCGTCACCTTGCCCGCCTGGTTCACATTGTCATGAACGGATGCCAGGGCAGCTATTGCAGCGGTGGATTGCAGGGAGTGAATGATCCCTGAGACCGTGCGCATCAACCACCGGGGACATGGGGTGCATGGGGAAACCCCTGCCACCTGCAGGAGCGGCCACCGGCCGCGACGGGGATTGGCTACTGCACGCGGTCGGTGCAGCCGTCGGG
>JBAYQE010000010.1:0-52214 GCA_041677345.1 Thiohalomonadaceae bacterium | reverse complement strand
CGGGACGCCATGGACGAGATCCTCGTCCTGGTCGATCCGAACACGGGTGCGCCTTTCGTGGAAGGACTGGAGGTGAAGGTCGACTACCAGTCGGTGCAGGTGGCCGAGGGCAGCCTGGACGTTCGCCGCGGCGAACCCTGTGCCACCTGCTTCGCCAACCGTATCCCCCTGTATTCCCGCGACGGCAGCGAGTTGCTCGGCATCGCGACCTACCGGTCGAGCAATGCCTTTTTCGAGCAGGTGCGCGAGGAGGTGCGCTCGCGCCTGCTGGTGGTCGCGCTGGCCGCCCTGGGCTTGCTGGTGCTGGGATGGAGAGTAGTGTCAGACCTGTTCCAGTCGGTGAAGTCCAGCGAAGAGGCTACGTCCAATGCCATGCGAGTGAAAAGCAACTTCCTCGCCACCATGAGTCACGAGATTCGGACGCCCATGAACGGCGTGCTCGGTATGGTGTACCTGCTGCGCGATACTCGCCTGTCCAGAAAGCAACGCGAATACGTCGATACCATCGCGGCCTCCGGCGAGGCCTTGCTGGTCATCCTCGACGACGTACTGGATCTGTCGAAGATCGAGGCGGGCAAGTTGGTTCTGGAAAAGCGGCCCATGGAATTGCGCCGCATACTCGAGGACATCATGTTGCTCAATTCTGCCCTGGCCAAGGAGAAGTCGCTCGAACTCACACTCAAGGTCGACCCGAAGGTGCCGGAGTGGGTGTTCGGCGATCCGGTGCGACTGCGCCAAGTGCTGCAGAACCTGGTAGGCAACGCGGTGAAATTCACCACTGAAGGCCGTGTCGACCTCTCGGTCCAGGTGGAAGACCACGAGCCGGGAAGCTCGCTGTGCCAGTTGTTGTTCTCAGTGCAAGACACCGGCATCGGCATCTCGCCGGCGGACCGGAGCCGCTTGTTCACCGACTTTTCCCAGGCCGACTCCAGTATCAGCCGCAAGTTCGGTGGCACCGGGTTGGGTCTCGCCATCTGCAAGCGACTGGTCAGCGCCATGGGCGGCAGCATCGATGTCGAGAGTCAACCGGGCATCGGCAGTCGCTTCTTCTTCGTGCTCACCGTACAACCCACGACAGCACCGGCCAAGGCGGATACGGAACCGCTGTCGTCAACAGGGAAACAGCACAGCTTGCGCATCCTGGTGGCCGAGGACGGCGAGATCAACCGCCGGGTCGTCCGCATGCTGCTCCAGAAGAAGGGCCATGCGGTGCTCGAGGCCGAGAATGGTCGTGAAGCCGTCGAACGCCTGATGGCCGAAGACGTGGACGTCGTATTGATGGACGTGCAGATGCCCGAGGTGGACGGACTCGAGGCCACGCGCCGCATCCGCCGGCTGAACGATCCCGCCAAGGCAGGTGTACCCATCGTGGCGCTCACCGCCAATGCCCTGCCCGAAGAACAGCAGGCTTTCAGCGCCGCAGGCATGGACGCCCACGTGAGCAAACCCTTGCGGCCTGATGAACTGTACCGGGTATTGGCACGCTTTGCTGAACGACGCCCGACACGGAGCGCCCCTGGCAGCCTGTCGGACTTGGGCGCCCGTAGCGAGCAAGGCGGGTGAGCGAGGGCTACCCCTGCCCCGGGAGGCGTTTGTGGTTCAGGTACCGGTGTCCAGTGCAGGGCGGATGGTGTCGAACACCTGCTCGGGCGTGATCACCTTCAGGCAGACATTGTCCACGCACGGTGTCTTGCGGTGGTTCGAGGCACTCACGCAGGGCGAGCAGGCCAGGCCCGCGAAAATGGGCGTGCTATTGCCGAGCGAGCCGTACAGGCGTGGCGTCTCGGGCCCGAAGATTACGAAGGTGTGCAGATCGGTGACGGCTGAGAAATGGCCCGGGCCCGAGTCGTTGGTGACCATGAGGGTGGCAACGCTGTAGAGGGCGGGCAATTCGGCAAACTTCACGCGGCCCGCGAAATTGATACAGCGCTCGTCGGCGACCCGCTGCTTCAGGCCTGCGGCCTGCTCGCGCTCACCGGGTGCACCGGTGATGAGGATCAACACATCGGGCCAGGTTGCCAGCACCTTGCGCATGAGCATGACGAAGTTGTCGGGCATCCAGCGGCGCTGTGGCAGCAGGTCGCTGGCATTGGGATTGATGAGCACCAGGCGATGCCGGGCCGGGTCGTAATCGGCGAAATCCTCGCGCACGCGCGCACGCATGGCCTGCTTGGCCTCTTCGTTCACCTCCGCCCTGGCGAGTACGATTTCGTCGTCTGTGACCGCGCGCTTGGAGAAAGGCAATTCGTCATGGCTCATCAGTGCCGCATCCACCAAGGCGACGAAGTTCTTGGCGATGTGGATATGCGGGTTGTAGGCCACGCGATGGGTGAGCATGCTGCCGCGGTACAGGCCTTCGTTGTGGAAGGCGTGAAAACCGATGCGGTTGGTGGCACCTGACATCCCTGTGAGCAGGGCCGTGAAACGCGAGAAGAGCTCGAGATCGATCACTGTGTCGATACGGCGACGGCGTGTCCAGAGGAAAAAGCGCAGGGTGTCCACGGCCAGTGAGAAAAGCCCGTCGGCGCGCAAGGTGAACACATTCTCCTCCGGCACCGTGCCGAGCAGGCGCAGGCTGACGGCATTGCTCTTGAAAATCACGAAATGCAGGTTGGCATCCACTGCACGCTGAAGCTTGCGCATGGCCGGGTCGACGATGATGGCGCTACCCATTTCGGAGAGCTCCACGAAGAGCACGTTTTTTGGACGTTGCTCCGGGCGAGGCCGCAGCCAGCGCACCACACGCTGTACGGCAGACACCAGGAAACACAGCGGGATGCCTGCCCAGTAATCGATGCGGCGCATGGTGTCGACATTCATGGCTCGAGTCCGTTGAAGGTTTGCACGCTAGAGGTCACGCAGGATTTGGCCGATGGGACCACAAGGTATCACGCATCACCGGTCACCCTCCCGCGTCCCAGATTGTTTGTCAGGTACACATAGAAGCCCGGGAGGCTGGTGAGCACCAGCACCATGCCATACAGCAGCGACATGGAGAGTACCGCCGCCTTGCTGGCACCGATGAGCGTGAACAATCCGATCATGGCGCCCTCGCGCACGCCCCAGCCGGCCAGCGACACCGGAATGAGGGTGAGCAGAATCACCGGCGGTACCACCACCATGAAAGTGGTCAAATCGTATTCCAGCCCCACGCTGCGGCCAATCAAAAAAATCGCCACCAGGGACAGCACATGCACCGCCACCGACAGGCCGGCCTGCACCAGCGCCTCGCGGGGCTGTCCGAGCACGGCGGCGAGTCGCTGGGAGATGGTGTAGAAAGGACGCAGCAGCTGCCAGCGCTGCAGCAGGACTATGCGTCGCAGCAACAACAAGCCCAGGAAGCCTGCGATACCCAGGCCCACAAGGGCGTTGATGGTGGCAGACACACCCGCAGGAAGCAGCCCGGGCGCCAGGGCACTGGCCGCCATGTTCAGCGCCAGCAGGCCCACCAGGCCGAGCACCCGGTCGATGAACACGCCGTAGAACGCCTCGCGTTTTTTGAAACCCTGTCCTGCCACATCCAGCATGCGCACGGCATCGCCACCGATGCTGGTAGGCAGCCCCTGGTTGAAGAAGCTGCCCTTGAAGTAGCTCTTCAGGTAAAACTCGAAGCCCATGGGGAAACCCAGCGGCCGCATGAGCAACCGCCAGCGATAGGAGGCGAGCGCGGTGGAAAGCAGTTGGAAGATGATGGCCAGGCCGAGCAGGCGCGGCACCAAATCGGCCAGTACCGCCTGTACACCGGCGAAATCAATGGAACGGAATATGAGTGCGAAGATGAGCACCGTGACCGCAAGGCGCACCAGCACAGCCGCCAGGCGCGGACGCTTTTCGGGTTCCTCGTCTTCTTCCAGGGCGCGCAGGGCGGCGTGCTCGCGTGCCTCCTCCCGGGCCTGGCGGAACACACGACGCAGACCCGGTAAGGCCACCGCCAGGGAGCCGAGCGCGATGAGCACCTCCAGCACGCGTGCCTGCGGATAACCGCTATCGTGGAAGAACACCAGGCTCAGCGCCGCCAGCACCAGGATCACGGCGAACAGACGCTGTGCCCGTGGTGTGAGCCCCCAGCCCACGCGCGGCGCCAGCCACATGCCAAAGGCGGCGCACGACCAGCCCATGGCAGCACCGCCCAGCACGTCCGTGGGCCAGTGCACGCCCACCACGATGCGTGAAATACCCACCAGGGTGGCCCAGCCGATGAGCGTGAACTTGATACCGCGGGACAGATCCTCCTGCAGGCACAGCAACGCCACCAGCGTGAATACCGCCGTGGTGTGGCCCGAGGGGAAGGACACGGCCTTGTGGGCCGTGCCGATGACGTTGATCTCGCCGGTGCCGAATACCGCGGGGGGCCGATAGAGGTTGAGCCACTCCTTGAAACCGTGCACCACGAAGGTGGCGAGCAGCGCGGCGATCACCAACGCCCACACCAGGCGCGGATAACGCCCCACGAACACCAGCGCCAGGGTGAACACCACCAGCGAGTCGCCCAGTACGGTGATGTTGGACCACAGCGAGGCCGCCGTATGCAGGCCGACGCTGTTGATGGCGAGAAACACGGTGCGATTGAGCTCGGACTCCCACAACCCCGCCAGCAGCAGGCCGGCCAGCAGGGGCAGCACCCATACCCAGGGATCGCGCCAACGATCAGTGGCCCAACTCATGCCTGCTCCCGATAACCGCGGCAGTGAAAGAAATGGAAGGTGTGTACCGGTGTGTCACCCAGCGCCCAGCGCGTCGCATCCAGGGGCTCACAATGGGCGAAGCGCGCCACACCGCTGGCGCGTGGTCGTTCGGCATAGCGCTCGGGGACGATCAGCACGCCGTATGCACCCGCCTGCGGCGTGCCATACCAGAGGTCGAATTGGTCGAAGCGGCTGTCGATCACCTGCACCGGACGCCCGCTGTACCAGGCCACGCGGCTGGCCAGCGACCAGTTGCCCACGAACAGGCCGGCGCCCTCGCCCAGGTCTGCCTGCAGCTCGGCCCCCCGCACGGCGGCCTCGCGCCAGCCGTAGAGGTCACCGAGCGGATGGGCATGGGCGGGAAACGGGAGCCACGGCACCAACAACTGGGTGTGCACGAGCAGCACCAGCACGGTGGAATAGCCCAGTGAGCCCCAGGCCCCCCAGCGCACGCCCCGGCGCGACCAGCGCACGTGCAGCCAGCGCGCGGTGAGCGGCGCCAGGCCCGCCCAGGCCAGCAGCGTCCAGTGGGGCAGGGTCTCCTCCAGGCCCCCGCTCCAGGCGAACAGCAGCAGCGGCGGCATTGCCAAAAGGAGTGAAAAACGCACCCCGGGGTGCGCACGCTCACGGCGTGCCGCCCACAGCGCGGCCATGCCGAAGATCACGATGCCCGGTGCATAGGCCAGCAGTTGGCCGGTGAAGGAAAGCAGGAAACGCGGCAGTTCCCAGGCGCGATCCGGCGCGCCGTGGCCCCACTGGTAGGCGAAGGAGATCCAGTCGTGGCGCAGGTTCCACCACAGCACCGGCAGTATCAACACGAAAGCCACGGTCGCGGCCAGCCAGGGGCCGGGACGGAGCAAGCCGCGCCAGCCGCGCTCGGCGAGCAGGAACAACAGGGCCGTAGCCACCAGCACCACCGCCGTATACTTGGACAGGCCGGCCAGGCCGAACAGCAGCCCGACCATCAGCCAGTCGCGCAGGCGGTCATCGCGTACCGCGCGGAACAGGCACAGGGCACCGCCCAGGCCGAACACCAGCAGCGGGTCCTCGGGCACCATGGCCATGGACACCAGTTGGAAGATCAGCGCTGATTCGAGCACCGCCACCGCCAGGAAGGCGGTCCACGGCGAGTCCTCGGGAAACAGCTCGCGGGCCAGACGATAGGTGAGCAGCCCGGCGGCCGCCCCCAGGGTGATGGGCCACAGGCGCAGGGCCAGCTCGCCATTGCCGAACAACGCCATGGCCAGGGCCTGCATCCAGCCCACCATGGGCGGATGGTCGAAATAGCTCCAGTCCAGCCACTGCCCGAACAGGGCGTAATGGGCCTCGTCCACCCCCAGATCGAAACGTCCGGCCACCAGCAGATGCAGGGCCGTCAAGCCAAGCACGAGTGCCAGCGCGGCCCGGGCGGAAGCCAGGGTGCGGGCGGGATCGGCGGTGGCGATAGCGAGCGAGGCCAAGTCGAAGGGTTCCGGCGTCAAAGGGCCGGCATTGTAACGCAAAGGCCCCTGAATCAGGGTGACAACACCGGCACGTACAACGCGGTCTTGCGCACTGAAGCATCCGGGTTGTGGTGGGTGATGACCTGGTCCAGCCTCCAGTTCCCCTGCTCCGGCAGGTGCAGCGTCACCGGTGGGGCCTTGTCCTCCTCGAACTGGGCCACGTACAGGCAGAGCTGCTCGACGGCCGGCGGGTTCTCACGTTGCCACAGATGGAACTGATTAAGGCGGGTGGCGTTCGAAACGATCACGCGCCGGGTATCGCCGATGAGCAACGCCAGCATGGCGGTGCCCTGCAGCCGGTCCCCCACCACCAGGCAGTCTTCGCGTCCGGTGAGCCGAGCTTTCACCGCCTCACCCACCTGCTCCCAGCCATACGCTTGGCTCAGTTGGGTGCGCTGGGGTGGCAACGGCACACCGAGGGCCGCCACCCAGTGGGGAAAGCGGATGAGATTCACCAGCAGATAGGAGAACAGCACCGAGCCGATGATGGTCGCGACCACCGCCCGCCGCCCGATCCAGTGCGCCAGAACGCCGGCCAGCAGCACCACGCCGGGTACGTAGGCACTTACTGGCCAGTTGGGATGGCTCTTGGCGGTGAGGCCGGCCAGGCCGAACACCACCAGCGGTAGCCAGAAGCCCGCCGCCAGCACCCAGAAAGCGGGACCGGCGGTGCGATGGGCGCGCGTGGGCAGCGCCGCGAAGGCCATGGCAAACCAGGTCCAGGGCAGCGCCACCGCCAGTTGCCCGGCGAGGAATTGGCCGGCCATGGCCAACGGGGCGTCCACCCGGGCTTGTACCCCGTGACCAAATTGGAAGCCGAACGAGATCCAGTCATGCAGGGCGTTCCAGATCACCATGGGCGACACGATCACCGCGGCGAGCACGGCGCCCAGCCAGGGTCCGCGCGTGCCCAGGTGGCGGCGGCCCACGGCGCTGAACACGAGCCCCCCCAACACGGCAACCGGCACCAGCAGCCCCGGGTACTTGCCGAGCATGCACAGGCCGGCACTCGCACCCGCCGCGTACCACCAGGCCGGGCGCTCATCGGCGAGGGCCCGCACGGCAAAGTAGAAGGTGAGCCAGGTGAACAGCACCAGGGGCGTATCGGGGGTATTGATGTGAAAACCCACCTGCACGATGGGCAGGGTCGCCCACGCCAGGACCGCCAGCCAGCCGGCTGTAGGCCCGTACAGTCGGCGTGCCAGGTCAAAGGCCAGGCCCACGCCCACCAACCAGCCGAGGACACTGGGGAGGCGTATGACCGGGGCGTTGGCACCGAACAGCGCAGTGAAGGGCCGGATCAACCAGGCGATGAGGGGCGCGTGATCGAAATAGCCCGCCTGCAGGCGTTCGGACCACACCCAGTAATAGGCCTCGTCAGGCAGGATGCCGAGGGTGAGCCAGGCCACGACGTTCGCCAGCAGTCCGGCCAGCAGCAGCGGCAGTACCCAGCGCGTGACAGAAGTGGTTGGCGATGAGGAAAGATTCATGAACCTGGTCTCGGCGAAGCGGCGGCGAGTATATCAGCATCGGCTTTTCGCGCCGGGGGATGAAGAGAGAAGATCGACCACGGCCAGGGAGAAGAAATGCTCGAAGGCACGGTGTTTCTCCCCAAGATTTTCCCGGCTCTGCGTGCCCTTTTTGGCAGGGCCTCGGTGATTGAAGCTTTTTCTTCGCATTCAGCCGCGGGCTAGAATGCCCGCATGGAACAACGTATGAACCGATGGCTCGTCCTCGCCCTGCTGCTCGCGACCACACCCCTGCATGCCGCCGCACCACCGGAGCCGCCGTTGTTCAGCGCTCACTACGCAGTCCATGCCAACGGCCTGAAGATCGGCGAGATGAAGCGCACCCTGCAGGCTGTAGGCCCCAATCGCTACACCCTCGTCACCGATGTCTACACCACAGGTATCGTGGCGCTGTTCAAGGCCGATCGCTTCCGCGAGCGTTCCGAGTGGCTACAGGATGAACGCGGTTACCACCCCGTGGAGTATTTCTCCCGTTATACGGGCCGCTCCAAGGACGTGGTGGAACGCCTGAGCTTCGATTGGACGCGCGGGCTGGTGGTGTCACTGCGTGACGGCAAGGAAAAGAAAGTGCCGGTCAGTGCGGGTGTACTCGACAAGCTCATGTACCAGGCCGTGCTGCGCGACGATCTGGCCCGCGGCGAGACCGTTCTGCACTATCAGGTGGCCGACCGCGGCAAGGTGGAGGACTACGAGTTCCAGGTCCTCGGACGGGAGAAGGTGGTCACGCCCATGGGCACGGTGAACGCGGTGAAGGTGCGCAAGGGCACCACCACGCTATGGTGCGCGGTGGAGTGGGACTACCTGCCGGTGAAGCTGGAACAGCACGAGGACACCCACACCGTATCCAGCTACATCCTGTCGCTGCAGCGCGGCGATCTCAACCACGCCGCGCACGCCGGATCACGCTGAGGCGCCAGATGGCGGTGCACGCCACCGCGACCGCGAGCCCGCCGATCCACAGCGCCGGCTCAGCCATCTCCGCCGCGTATTCCAGTCGCGCATCGGCCTCGAAGTGGCCTAGCAATTCGAGCGCGCGTCCCAATACCGCCACCCCCAGGCCCGCGGCCAGAGCCGTGCCGATCAGCGGTACGGCCCGCCAGCGCCATGCCCTGAGCCTACGTGCCAGTGCCGTCATGGCCAGGGCCCAAACCCACCAGGACAGGACCCGCGCCGGCGACAATTCCGCGGCGTAGCGTACCGCCTCGACCCAGGGCGCGAACACCGTGCGCACCAGACCGGGCGGGCCCATGTAGCCGGCCACCACCGGAATGAACGCACCAGCGTCGCGGGCTCGCAACCGCTCGATGACCCAAGCGCTCCGCTGCACCTGATCCAGGGCCTTGGCCCCAGGGGTGCCTATCAAGGTCCACGTGCGCGTGAATCCGCCCCAGCCGTGCCAGTCGCTGGACGCCACCAGCACCACGCCATGGCTTGCCGCCACCTCGAGCATGGCCGTGCGCACCGGGTCGGGGATGTCCGGATGACCGGTATTGACCAGTTCGATGCCATCCAGGCCCAACGCCGCCAGCTTGTGCACATGACGCGGCTCCAGCTTCCAGGCCAGTGCCACCACCGCCCCGCCCTGGACGTGCACGTGGTCGATGAACTTGCGCGCAAATTCCTCTTCGTTGCCGCCCCAGGGCAACACCCCGTGTTCCGGGACGATGCCG
Organism: Thiohalomonadaceae bacterium; assembly: GCA_041677345.1. Taxonomy (GTDB): domain Bacteria; phylum Pseudomonadota; class Gammaproteobacteria; order Thiohalomonadales; family Thiohalomonadaceae; genus JALOAT01. The sequence goes on along the minus strand of JBAYQE010000010.1, from coordinate 42,828 downwards.
AGCCCCAGCAGGTATTCCTCTTCCTCCGCGCTCACCTCCACGCCGGCGATCACCGCCGGTTGCACGGGGTCGCTGTGGGCGAGCGCCTGCATGGCAAAGCTGCCACGGGCATCGTTGTGTTCCGTGATGCCGATGAGGTCGTAGCCACGGTCCCGGTGCCAGCTCAGGTTCTCTTCCGCCGTGACCAGGCCGTCGTGGGAGCCGAAGGTGTGGGTCTGCAGATCGGCAACCAACAGGTCCGGGTCGTCCACCACCAGCCGCCAGCCCGGCAGGTGCAGCAAGGCCATGAACACCACGTACAACACGGCCGAGCCCAGGGCCAAGGCACCAAACGCAGCGCTGCGCCCCAGGCGTCGCCAGGGACCGCGGGTGGTGAGCGCGCCCGCGAGCATGGTCAGCCCCAGCAACCAGACCACGGTGGAGGCCAGGGCAATGCGGAAATCCGGGGCGCCGGTGAGCGCATGGGCGGCTGCGAGCAGCGGCTCCAGCAGTACGCCGGTCCAGGGGTAGTGCAGGTGCACGCCGTCCAGCGGTGACCAGTCGCGGGCATCGAAGGGCCCGTGCGGATCCCAGGGGAGCAGCGCGACGGCGGTAAGCGCCAGGAGGAAATACAGCCAGGGACGGCTAAGCATGGAGCACCCCCTGTGGGAGCGAGCTTCTGCTCGCGATGGCCCGGAGCTGTCGCGAGCGGAAGTTCGCTCCCACAAGGCCTGCACCCACCAGGCCCGCTCCCTCAAGCGAAGGCATCAGGTCTTCGGCAGGGTGACGCCGCGCTGGCCCTGGTACTTGCCGCCGCGGTCGGCATAGGAGGTCTCACACTCCTCGTCGGACTCCAGGAACAGCATCTGGGCCACACCCTCGTTGGCGTAGATCTTGGCCGGCAGCGGTGTGGTATTGGAGAACTCCAGGGTCACATGGCCCTGCCACTCAGGCTCCAGCGGCGTCACGTTCACGATGATGCCGCAGCGGGCGTAGGTGGACTTGCCCAGGCAGATGGTGAGCACGCTGCGCGGGATGCGGAAGTACTCCACCGTGCGGGCCAGCGCAAAGGAATTGGGCGGGATGATGCATACGTCCGACTTCACGTCCACGAAACTGGAGGAGTCGAACGCCTTGGGGTCCACGATGGCCGAATTGATGTTGGTGAAGATCTTGAATTCATCGGCGCAGCGCACGTCGTAGCCGTAGCTGGAGGTGCCGTAGGACACGATGCGGCTACCGTTCACCTGCCGCACCTGCCCCGGCTCGAACGGCTCGATCATGCCCTCCGCCGCCATGCGGCGGATCCACTTGTCCGATTTGATGCTCATGGCCGTGCGCCCGCGTTCTGCTCTGAAAGAGCGGCGGATTATCGCCTGAAAGGCTTGGGAGGCAAAAGGCTAAAGGCAAAAAGCCTGAACACGGGGGACACGGGGAAAAGCCCATGTAAATAAGGTGGGAGCCCCGCCTGTGGGTGCGGCCTCAGGCCATGATTGGCTATCTGGCCCGTAGGTCACGTTGCGAAGCTACGTGACATTCCCGGGCCGCGTTGTGTCACGTAGCCGCTACGCGGCAACGTGACCTACGCCCCAATCCTGTTTCTCCCCTGTGTTCCCCGTGTTAATGGCTTTTCTCTTAGCTGTTCTGGATGACGATCTTGGGGAACTTGGCGCTGTAGTCCTTGGCCTTGAGCGAGAGCTTGGCCGCGACCTTGCGCGCGATGTCCTTGTAGATCTCCGCGACCTTGCCATCCGGGTCGGCCACGACCGTGGGCTTGCCGCTGTCGGCCTGCTCGCGGATGTGGATATCGAGCGGCAGGGCACCAAGGAAGGGGATGTTGTACTGCTCGGCCATGGCCTTACCACCGCCCTCGCCGAAGATATGCTCGGCGTGGCCGCACTTGGAGCAGATGTGGATGGACATGTTCTCCACTACACCGAGCACCGGCACTTCCACCTTCTCGAACATCTTGTAGGCCTTGCGGGCGTCGAGCAGGGCGATGTCCTGGGGCGTGGTGACAATGACCGCACCCGAGACCGGCACCTTCTGGGCCAGGGTCAGCTGGGTGTCGCCGGTGCCCGGCGGCAGGTCGATGACCAGGAAGTCCACTTCGCGCCAGTTGGTTTCCTTCAGCAGCTGTTCCAAGGCCTGGGTGACCATGGGGCCGCGCCAGATCATCGGCGTTTCGGGGTCGACCAGATAGCCGATGGACATGGACTGCAGTCCGTGGCTCATGATGGGCTCGATATGCTGACCGTCCACGGAATCGGGTTTCTTGTCTTCCACGCCCAGCATGCGCGGCTGGCTGGGGCCATAGATGTCGGCGTCCAGGATGGCCACATTGGCACCCTCGGCGGCGAGCGCCAGGGCCAGGTTCACGGAGGTGGTGGATTTGCCCACGCCACCCTTGCCGGAGGCCACGGCAATGATATTCTTCACACCCTTGATGTGCTGCACACCCTTCTGGGCCGCGTGCGAGATGATGCGCTGCTCCACATTGACCTTGACCTCCACCGCACCGGCACCCATCACCTTCTCGCCGACAGCGGCACTCAACGCCGCCTCATAGCCCTTGACGGGGAAACCGATGACCAGGTCGATGGTCACCTTGGCGCCGTCCAGCTGGATGTTCTTGACGCAACCGGCGGAGACCAGATCCTTCTCGAGATAGGGATCCGTATAGGTCTTGATGGCCGCCTCCACGGCGGCCTGGGACAGGTTCGACATCGTTTTCTCCTCTTGGCGCCGGTGGCGCCGCCATACCCTAGAAAAACGTTCAGGAATTATACAGAAGCCTCGGCCGCGTACAATGCAAATCCGCAAAAGCCACATAGCTTAATGGAAAAATGTATCGACCACGGAGAACATGGGGGAAAAGGATCGGGCGGAGGTCACGTTGCGAAGCTACGTGACATTCCCGGGCCGCGTTGTGTCACGTAGCCGCTGCGCGGCAACGTGACCTACGGGCTCCTGAACCCCCGTGTTCCCCATGTCCCCCGTGGTTGGCTTTTCTTCCAAGTCCACCCTATGTGGTAACTTAACGCGCTTGGTTCAAGCACCCCTCCCCAAGTAGATAGGCACCATGACAAAACGCCGCATTCTCGTCACCAGCGCCCTGCCCTATGCCAACGGCCCGATTCACCTGGGCCATCTGGTGGAGTACATCCAGACCGACATCTGGGTGCGCTTCCAGAAGATGCGCGGCAACGAGTGCTGGTATGTGTGTGCCGACGACACCCACGGCACGCCTATCATGCTGCGCGCCGAAAAGGAGGGCATCACGCCCGAGCAGCTCATCGACCGGGTGTGGAAAGAGCACAAGGCCGATTTCGACGGCTTCCTGGTAGGCTTCGACAACTATTACTCCACCAATTCGCCCGAAACCAGGCGTTACGCCGACGACATCTACCTGAAGCTCAAGGCGGCCGGCCTCATCGAGGTGCGCGCCATCGAGCAGTACTACGACCCGGTCAAGGAGATGTTCCTGCCGGATCGTTTCATCAAGGGCGAGTGCCCCAAGTGCCACGCCAAGGACCAGTACGGGGATTCCTGTGAGGTGTGCGGCACCACCTATCAGCCCACGGACCTGATCAACCCGTATTCGGCCGTCTCGGGCGCCACGCCGGTGCGCAAGCAGTCCGATCACCACTTCTTCAAGCTGGGCGCCTGCGCCGACTTCCTGCGCGGCTGGATCAAGCCGCCCCAGGTGCAGCCCGAGGCCGCCAACAAGCTGGCGGAGTGGCTCGACGCGGGCCTCTCGGACTGGGACATCTCCCGCGACGCCCCCTATTTCGGCTTCGAGATCCCGGGCGCGCCCGGCAAGTACTACTACGTCTGGCTGGATGCGCCCATCGGCTACATGGGCAGCTTCCGCAACCTTTGCGACACCCGCGGTATCGACTTCGATGCCTATTGGGACCAGCAGAAATCCGCCGCCGAAAAGACCGAGCTGTACCACTTCATCGGCAAGGACATCCTGTATTTCCACGCCCTGTTCTGGCCCGCGGAACTGGAAAGCGCCGGCTATCGCACGCCCACGTCCGTGTTCGCCCACGGCTTCCTCACCGTGAACGGCACCAAGATGTCCAAGTCGCGCGGCACCTTCATCACTGCATCGAGTTACCTGAAAAACCTCAATCCCGAATGGCTGCGCTACTACTTCGCCGCCAAACTGGGGGCCGGCATCGACGACATCGACCTGAACCTGGAAGACTTCGTGACGCGGGTCAATGCCGACCTGGTCGGCAAATACGTGAACATCGCCAGCCGCGCCGCCGGTTTCATCACCAAGCACTTCGACGGCGCGCTCACCTACACGGGCGACACCTGGGCCCTCACTGCCCAGGCCGGCGCTGCCGCGGCGCAGGTGCAGGAGGCCTACGAGGCCCGCGAATACGGCCAGGCCCTGCGCCACATCATGGCCGTGGCCGACCGCATCAACGAGGAATTCGACCGTGCCCAGCCTTGGGTGCTGGCCAAGGACGAGGGCCGGCGCGCGGAGCTGCAGGACATCTGCTCACGCACCCTGTACGGCTTCAAGCTGCTGTCGGTGCTGCTCGCCCCGGTGCTGCCCGCCACGTCCCGGCGCGTGGCCCGCGAGTTGTTCGGGCTGGACCGTGATTTCCTGTGGCGCGATGCCACCGAACTGCCCCGGCGCATCAACGCGTACCAGCATCTGATGACCCGCGTGGATCAGCGTCAGGTGGACGCCATGCTCAGCGACAACGCCCCGGACACGGCGTCCACCAAAGAGGCGCAGTCGCGGGTACGCCACCCGGAACAGCAGCAACGGGAAACGAAACCCATCATCGAACCCATCGCCGCAACCATCGGTATCGACGACTTCGCCAAGGTGGACCTGCGCGTGGCGCGCATCGCCAAGGCCGAGCACGTGGAAGGCGCGGAAAAGCTGTTGCGCCTCATCCTCGACCTGGGCGGTGAGACCCGCAACGTGTTCGCCGGCATCAAGTCCGCCTACAGCCCGGAACAACTGGAAGGCCGCCTCACCGTCATGGTCGCCAACCTCGCCCCGCGCAAGATGAAGTTCGGCGTCTCCGAAGGCATGGTCCTGGCGGCCGGCCCCGGCGGCAAGGAGCTCTTCATCCTCAACCCCGACAGCGGCGCGCAGCCTGGCATGAAGGTGAAGTGACGGGGAGAAAAGCATCAACCACGGGGGACACGAACACGGGGGAAGAAGAACTCTTGCTCGGAAAGGCTCTTTTGTGGGAGCGAGCTTCTGCTCGCGACATGCTGTGGTTCCCACCGGCCGGGAATCGCGAGCAAAAGCTCGCTCCCACAACATCTCCCGAACAATCTTTGCCTTCGCCCCGTGTCCCCCGTGTTTTCTCTTCTGAAGAACCCGAACATTGCACGCAGGTTCTAATGCGGAGAAATCCTATTTAAGATTCCGCTAATATTGTTCATCGGTTTGACCGGGATCATTACCGTAAACTCCTCTTTTTACCGTAAAATCCCGGTTTGCCTCACGGCTCGGCTTGCCAGCACGAGGCGTTTGCCGCCATACTTGGCAACCGACTAAATTGCTCGGGAATTATGACCGAATACGCCCTCATCCTCGTCAGCACGATCCTGGTCAACAACTTCGTGCTGGTGAAGTTCCTGGGCCTGTGTCCTTTCATGGGCGTTTCCAAAAAGGTGGAAACCGCCACGGGCATGGGTTTGGCGACCACTTTCGTGCTCACGCTGTCGGCCGTGAGCAGCTATCTGGTCAACGAATACCTGCTGGCCCCCTTCGGGCTCGAATACCTGCGCACCATCGCCTTCATCCTGGTCATCGCCGTGGTGGTGCAGTTCACCGAGATGGTGGTGCACAAGACCTCGCCGGTGCTCTACCAGGTGCTCGGCATCTTCCTGCCCCTCATCACCACCAACTGCGCGGTGCTCGGCGTGGCGCTACTCAACACCCAGACCGAGCACGGCTTCCTGCAGTCCGCCGTGTACGGCTTCGGCGCCGCCCTCGGCTTCTCCCTGGTGCTGGTACTGTTCGCCGCCATGCGCGAGCGCATCGCCGTGGCCGACGTGCCCCAACCCTTCAAGGGCCCCTCCATCGCCCTCGTCACCGCCGGTCTCATGTCCCTGGCCTTCATGGGCTTTGCAGGTTTGGTGAAGGGATGAAGAAACTACGTCCGCCAATGAACGCAAATGGACGCAAATGGTTTAAAGAGAGGAAGAGCAAGCCCTTTGGGGATTTGCGTTCATTTGCGTCCATTCGCGGACTTTAAGTGATCCCATGCTGACCGCCATCGTCGTCTTCGCATTGCTGGCTGCCGCGTTCGGGCTGTTGCTCGGGTTTGCGGCTGTGCGCTTCCGCGTGGAGAGTGATCCCATCGTGGAGAAGATCGACGCCATCCTGCCACAGACCCAATGCGGTCAGTGCGGCTTCCCGGGGTGCCGTCCCTATGCGGAGGCCATCGCCGCGGGCGAGGCGGACATCAACAAGTGCCCGCCGGGTGGCGAGGCGGTCGCGCTGGCCCTCGCCGACCTGCTCGGCCGCGATCCACAACCCCTGGAGGGTGAGGCCAAGGCCAAGATGGTGGCCGCCATCGACGAGAATACCTGCATCGGCTGCACCCTGTGCCTGCAGGCCTGCCCGGTGGATGCCATCGTGGGCGCGGCCAAGCAGATGCATACGGTGATCAGCAGCGAATGCACCGGCTGCGAGCTGTGCGTCGCACCCTGCCCGGTGGACTGCATCCGCATGGAGCCGGTACGTGAGGACATCGGCACCTGGAAGTGGCCCTATCCCGTCATTAAGGTCACGCCTAAGAAGGTAACCGAGGCATGACGCGCATCCTGCATACCTTCCACGGCGGCCTGCACCTGCCCGAGCACAAGTCCGAATCCAACAGCCGCCCCATTGCGGTCGCGCCGGTGCCGCGCGTGCTGGTGATCCCCGTGCAACAGCACATCGGCCAGCCGGCCAAGCCCGTCGTGCAGGTGGGCGAGCGCGTGTTGAAGGGCCAGATGATCGCCCAGGCCGAGGGCTACGTGAGCGTGCCTGCCCACGCCTCCAGCTCCGGCGTGGTGGTCGCCATCGAGGAGCGCCCGGTGCCCCATCCGTCCGGCCTGAACGCCCTGTGCGTGGTCATCGAAACCGATGGTCGCGACGAGGCGGTGGACTTCGTGCCCATGCCCGAGTGGCTGAAGGAAGACCCGAGCCATCTGCGCAACCGCGTGCGCGACGCCGGCATCGTGGGCTTGGGCGGTGCGGGCTTCCCGTCCTACGTAAAGCTCAATCCGGGCCCGCGCACGGTGGTGGATACGCTCATCATCAACGGCGCGGAGTGCGAACCCTACATCACCGCCGACGACATGCTCATGCGCGAGCGCGCCGACGAGGTGATCGGCGGCGTGCGCATCATGATCCATGCCCTGCAGGCAGGTAACTGTGTCATCGCGGTGGAGGACAACAAGCCCGAGGCCTTCGCCGCCCTGGGCGAGGCCCTGCAGCGCAGCGGGCGCAGTGATATCGAGCTGGTGCAGGTGCCCACACGCTATCCCACCGGGGGCGAGAAGCAGCTCATCAAGGTGATCACCGGCAAGGAAGTCCCCTCCGCCGGCCTGCCCGTTGCCATCGGCGTGGTGGTGCAGAACGTGGCCACCGCCGCGGCGGTGTACCGTGCCATCGAACAGGGCGAGCCGCTCATCTCGCGCATCGTCACGGTGACGGGCGGCGCGGTCGCCACGCCGCACAATCTCGAAGTACGCATCGGTACGCCGGTGGCCGATCTCCTGGAATTCGCCGGCGGGCTGAAGAGCGAACCGGAGCGCCTGGTGTTGGGCGGCCCCATGATGGGCATCCGCCTGCAATCGCGTGAGGTCCCCATCACCAAGACCGCCGGTTGCGTGCTCGCGCCCGTGCCGGGCGAACTGGGTGAACGCGGCCCGACCCGCGCCTGTATCCGCTGCGGCGCCTGCGCCGAGGCCTGCCCGGTATCCCTGCTGCCACAGCAGCTGTACTGGCACTCCCGCGCCAAGGACTTCGACAAGGCACAGGACTACAAGCTGTTCGACTGCATCGAATGCGGCTGCTGCACCTATGTATGCCCGAGCAACCTGCCCCTGGTGCAGTTCTTCCGCTTTGCCAAGACCTCCGTGTGGGCGCAGGAGCGGGAGAAGAAGAAGGCCGACCGCGCCCGCGAGCGCCACGAGTTCCGCCAAGCGCGCATCGAGGCAGAAAAGGCCGAGCGCGAGGCGCGCCTGAAGAAAAAGGCCGCCGCCGATGCACAAGGCGCTGCCTCCCCCGACGACGCCAAAAAGGCCGCCATCCAGGCTGCCCTCGAACGCGCCAAGGCCAAGAAGGCCGCCGCGGCCGCTGGGGATGGCGAGCAATGAAACTAACAGCCCAACGCAAAGACGCCAAGGACGCAAAGGACGCAGAGCACTCTTGTCTCCGCGTCCTCCGCACCTCCGCGTACTCCGTGTTTTAGCCCCTGGACTGGCCGCCGATGACGACCATCAGTTCGCCCCACGCCCATCAGCCCGCCAGCGTCACGCGCGTGATGCTGCGCGTGGTGTATGCGCTCGTGCCCGCCATCATCGCCCACACCTGGCTGTTCGGCTGGGGCATGGTGGTGAACATCGCCATCGCATCGGCGGCGGCGCTGGGCGCCGAGGCAGTCATGCTCGCCCTGCGCGGTCGCGCCATCAACGTGACCCTGGCCGACGGCAGCGCGCTGGTCACCGCCGTGCTGCTCGGCTTCGCCCTGCCGCCCCTCGCGCCTTGGTGGCTCACCGCACTGGGCGCCGCCTTCGCCATCGTGTTCGCCAAGCAGATCTACGGCGGCCTGGGCTACAACCCGTTCAATCCGGCCATGGTGGGCTACGTGCTGCTGCTCATCTCCTTCCCGCGCGAGATGACCACCTGGCTGTCGCCCTCCATGCTGGGCGGCGAAACGCTGAGCCTGGCCGAGACCCTGCGCTACACCTTCACCGGCGCGCTGCCCGCCGGCCTCAGCCTGGATGCCTTGTCCGGTGCCACGCCGCTGGATTTCATGAAGACCGAACTATCGCTCAACAAGACCGTCAGCGAGACCCTCGCGACACCGCTGTTCGGTGCCGTCGCCGGCCAGGGCTTCGAGGTGGTGAACGGCCTGGTGCTGCTCGGCGGGCTGTGGCTGGTGTGGAACCGCACCATCACCTGGCACGCGCCCGTGGGGCTGCTGGGTGCGTTGTTCGTCAGCGCCGGGCTGTTCTGGTCGCTGGACCCGGACACTCACGCCGGCCCGCTGTTCCACCTCCTGAGCGGCGGTGCCATGCTGGGCGCCTTCTTCATCGCCACCGATCCCACCACTTGCGCCACCAGCAACCGCGGGCGGCTCATCTTCGGCGTGGGCGCTGGCATACTGATCTACATCATCCGCACCTGGGGCGGTTATCCCGACGGTATCGCTTTCTCCGTGCTGCTCATGAACCTGGCGGCGCCAACCATCGATTACTACACCCGTCCGCGGGTGTACGGACACACGAAGGGCTGAGACATGCTGCGTAACATGCTGGTCAGCGCCTTCCTGCTCGCCGCCTTCGCCGTGGCCGCGGCGAGCCTGGTGGGCCTCACCCACCTGGGCACCCGCGAACGCGTGGAGGCCAACGAACGCCAGGCCCTGGTGGAAACCCTGCACGCCTTGGTGCCCGCCGAGCGCCATGACAACGACCTGCTGGACACCCGCACGCAGGTGATTGACCCGCTGCTCGGCAGCAAACGCCCGGTGCCCATCTACCGCGCCCTTCAGGGCGGCGAAACCGTGGCCGTGATCCTCGCGCCGGTGGCGCCCGACGGCTACAGCGGTGACATCCATCTTCTGGTGGCGGTGGAGGCAGACGGCAGCCTGGCCGGCGTACGCGTCACGGCGCACCGCGAGACACCGGGCCTCGGCGACCTCGTCGAGGCGGAGCGCTCGGACTGGATCACGCACTTCACCGGTCTGTCGCTCGGCAATCCGCCCGAGGCGCGCTGGAAGGTGCGCAAGGACGGCGGCGACTTCGACCAGTTCACCGGTGCCACCATCACCCCGCGTGCCGTGGTGAAGGCCGTTGCCAACACGCTACGCTACGTGGAAGCCCATCGCGCCGAGCTGTTCGCGCCCGAGGCGCAACGGGCGGCCGTGCTGCAGGAGACCGCGCAATGACCGACTATCGCAAGATCGCCGTCGACGGCCTGTGGCAGAACAACCCGGCGCTGGTGCAGATCCTCGGACTGTGTCCGCTGCTCGCCGTTACCACCAACGCGGTGAACGGGCTGGGCCTCGGCCTCGCCACCATGCTCACGCTGGTCTCATCCAACGTGACCGTATCGCTCATCCGTAACCTGGTGAAGCCGGAGATCCGCATCCCGGTGTTCGTGGTGGTGATCGCCGCCATCGTGACCGCCATCGAGCTGTCCATGAACGCCTACCTGCACGGCCTGTACAAGGTGCTGGGTATCTTCATCCCGCTCATCGTCACCAACTGCATCATCCTGGGCCGCGCCGAGGCCTTCGCCTCCAAGAACTCGGTGCCGCGCGCCCTCGCCGACGGGTTCACCATGGGCCTGGGCTTCGCTGCCGCACTGGTGGTGCTGGGCGGCATGCGCGAGCTGGTGGGCAACGGCACCCTGTTCGCCCAGGCCCACCTCATGTTCGGTGAGGTGGCGCGCGACTGGACCCTGCACCTGTTCGGCGAATACCGCGGCCTGTTGTTCGCCATCCTGCCCCCCGGCGCCTTCTTCGGCCTGGGCCTGCTCATCGCCCTCAAGAACGTCATCGACGCGCGCGTGGCGCGCCGTCAGGCCGCGGCGGCCAAGGCCGCACCCGAAGCCTCCGTCGCCTGAGCCGCCGCGCGGTTGCAGCGGGCGCGTGGGCTACCGATAATCCCGGGCTTCGCTCAAAGCTGCCGAAGCCGCGCCCGCAATGAACCCGAAGAAGCGCCACGAGATCTTCACGCGCTTGCGTGAACTCAATCCCCATCCCACCACCGAGCTGAACTACAGCACGCCCTTCGAATTGCTGGTGGCCGTGGTGCTGTCGGCCCAGGCCACCGACAAGGGTGTGAACAAGGCCACCGCACGCTTGTTTCCCGTGGCGAACACGCCCGAGGCGATCCTCGCGCTGGGTGTCGAGGGCCTGAAGGACTACGTGAAGACCATCGGTCTGTACAACGCCAAGGCCCAGAACATCATCAAGGCCTGCCAGATCCTGGTGGAAAAACACGGCGGCGAGGTGCCGCAGGACCGCGAGGCGCTGGAGGCCCTGCCCGGCGTAGGCCGCAAGACCGCCAATGTAATCCTCAACACCGCCTTCGGCGAACCGACCATCGCTGTGGATACCCATATCTTCCGCGTCGCCAACCGCACCGGCCTGGCGCCCGGCAAGACCGTGCTCGAGGTAGAGAAAAAGCTACTCAAGGCCGTGCCCGCAGAATTTCGCCAGGATGCCCACCACTGGCTCATCCTGCACGGACGCTACACCTGCACTGCACGCAAACCCAAGTGTCCGCACTGCCCCATCAAGGACCTGTGCGAGTACAAGCACAAGACGCCGGCGGAGGCGGTGCTGAAGTGAAGAAAAAAGCACTAACCACGGGGGACACGGGGGGAATGGATTTCAGGGAGACGCTCACTCCCACATGCTTGAAGCTCATTGGATTTCACCAGTGCAGGTACGGTGGGAAAACAGGTTTCCGCCGTGTCCCCCGTGGTTCAGATTATTCTTCACTCAGCGGAGGTTCGAATGATCTTTTCCGGTGATCGTACCGCGCTCAGGCGCATGTTTCAGACGGCGTGGCAGAAGCGCGTGGAAGGGAGGCCTTTGGAACCGCTGGAGGCCATCATCGCCGACGTGGTGATGCTGCATCCGGAGTACCACCGCTTCATCGAGCAGCCGGACGCATTGGACAGGGACTGGTCGCCGGAGATGGGTGAGACCAATCCCTTCCTGCACATGGGTATGCACATCGCCCTCCACGAGCAACTCAGCACCCACCGGCCCGCCGGGATCAACGAGGCCTATGCCGCCGCCCTGGTGAAACTCGGTGATCCCCACGCGGTGGAACACCGCTTCATGGAATGCCTTGGCGAAGCCTTGTGGCAGGCGCAGCGCAACGGCACGCCGCCGGACGAAACCGCCTACCTGCGCTGCCTGCGGTCGATTTGAAGGAAGAAAGTCCGTAAAGGATGAAAGTCCGCACTCAACCGACGCGCACGAACCTGAAATAGCCTAATTTCTGCGGCTTCCCGGCCGGCGTGACGTGGACCTCCGCGCGTTCCTCCATCAGCCGGAATTCGGCGCCCAGCGCGGCCTGCATGCGGGGCGCGTCATAGTTGACTACATCGAGCTGGCTGCACTGCTTCGGACCGTCCAGACCGAAGGCCGCCATGATGACATGACCACCCACGGGTATGGCACGCCGTAGCGCCCGCACATAGGCCTCGCGCTCCGCGGCATCGGTGAGAAAATGGAACACCGCGCGGTCGTGCCACAGCGCGAAACGACGCGGGGCCACGAAACGCGTGACATCCTGTTCGTGCCACTCCACGTGTCCGGCCCGGGCACCCAGCCGTTGCTGTGCATGCGCCAAGGCGCTGCCCGAAAGGTCGAGCACCGCCACGTCCGTGAACCCCCGGTCCAGCAGGCGGTCAACCAGCACCGATGCACCACCGCCCACGTCGATGACCGGTTGCGTCAGTGCAAGCCCCGTCGCCGCGATCAGTTCCAGCGACAGGCGTGGCTCGGCCTGATACCAACTCACGTCGAGCGGCGAACGGCTGGTGTACACGGTTTCCCAGTGGCGCTTGCGATCCGTCATCGTTTCTTGCCGAGAAGTTCAATGGGATAGCCATCCGGATCGGCGACGAAGGCGAGCAGTGTGTTGCCGGCGTTCATGGGGCCGGGTTCGCGCAGGACCTTGCCGCCCTTGTTCCGGATCACTTCCGTGGCATGGTACACATCTTCCACTTCCAGGGCGATATGCCCATAGCCCGTGCCCATCTCGTAGGAATCCACGCCCCAGTTGTAGGTGAGTTCAATGGCGGGTTGCTCCGTCTCGTCGCCGTAGCCCAGGAAAGCCAGCGTGAATTTTCCCTCGGGGTAGTCCTGTTTGCGCAGCAGACGCATGCCCATGACTTCGGTGTAGAAGCGGATGGAGCGTTCCAGATCGCCGACGCGGAGCATGGTGTGCAGGATGCGCATGGGAATTCCTTTCGTTAAGGGGGATGAGCCATTAAGTCGGTACCGGACCAGCGCAGCGACGCATCAGCCGCCGCCCATGTACGTGGGACCTGTATGGGCATTCTCGCTCCTGGCGTTCCTTGTCGGGCCTCAAGGGCGAACCCACACGTTAGCTGTTGGAAATCTTCTGAGGCGGAAAATCCATGTGTGCGCCCAGGATGTCGCATAGTGGGCGCGGCACTTCGATGCCGTGGCCCTGAGCATAGTCCACACCCACTTTCTCCAGGGCAAGGATCACATCATTGTTTTCGGCAAATTCGGCGATGGTCCTGAGGCCCAGCACATGGCCGATCTCGTTGATCGACTCCACCATGGCCCGGTCAACGCGATCCACCACCATGTCCTTCACGAAACTGCCGTCAATCTTCAGGTAGTCCACCGGCAGGCTCTTGAGATAGCCGAAGGAGGATAGCCCGGCACCGAAGTCATCCAGCGCAAAGGAACACCCCATGCCGCGCAACACGCTGATGAAGCGCGTGGCCCGTGACAGGTTGGCGATGGCTGCGGTTTCCGTGACCTCGAAACACACACTTTCGGGCGGTATGCCGGTGGTCTCGAACAACTGGATCACGAACTCGAGGAAGTGGTCGTCACACAAGGACTGGCCGGAGAGGTTGATGGCGCAGTCCACCGGAGGAAAGGCGAGCGTACCCTGCGCCTCGCGCAGCAGGTTGAGAGTGGTACGGATCACCCACCGATCCAGGGTGGGCATGAGATTGTAGCGCTCCGCCGCCGGAATGAATGCACCCGGTGGTACGACGTTGCCCTGTTCATCACGCATGCGCAGCAGCACTTCGTAATGGGAGACGACCCGCTCGCTGTCCAAATGCACCACGGGTTGGGCGTAGAGCAGGAAACGATCATCGTCGAAGGCGGCTGACAGGCGATGCACCCATTCCATTTCCCCATGGCGCTGCGCCACCGCATGGTCGTCGGGCTGGTAGACATGGATACGATTACGCCCACGGTCCTTGGCCACGTAGCAGGCTGCATCCGCGGCAGCCAGGACCTCGGCCAGATTGCCGCTGCTGGCATCGATGGGAACCACACCGATGGACACGCCGATCTCGAAGGTCTTGTCCTGCCACGCGAAACGGAAGTCGTGCACGGCTTGGCGAATGCCTTCTGCAATGGCTACCGCCCGATCGATGGGACAGCGCTCGAACAGTGCCCCGAATTCATCACCGCCCAGGCGCGCGAGTACGTCGGACTCGCGCACCCGCGCGTGCATGAGCGATGCCATTTGCTGCAACAGTTCGTCGCCAGCCTTGTGTCCACAGGTATCGTTTACCACCTTGAACTGGTCGAGATCCATGTAGAACAACACGTGCGAACCCTTGCCTGCCATGGCATCACGGATGGCCTCTTCGACGCGGCGTTCGAACGCACGACGATTGAACAGTCCCGTGAGCATGTCATGGCTTGCCTGATAGCTGAGCTGGCGCGCCATGCCCATGACTTCGGTGATGTCATGCAGGGCGAGCACGGCACCGACCAGGTGCCCGAAGCGATCGTGCATGGGCGCCGCGACGATCTTGAGGTGATACCGAGTGCCGTCGGGCCGGCTGAGCAGACCTTCCTCGGCATGCACCACGCCCGTGTCACGTGTGAGGCACAGATGGACCAAGTCGCCCAAGGCCTCGCCCGTGGCTTCGTCGATGAGCTTGAGCACCTCCAGGTAATGCTGCCCCGCTGCCAGGGCATTGGTGGTGGCGAGCAGGTGTTCCGCAATGGGATTGAGGTACTGGATACGGCCCTGTTCATCGGTGGTGACCACACCATCGCCGATGGACTGCAGGGTAACGAACGCCCGTTCCTTTTCCTGATAGAGCGCTTCCTGGGCACGCTTCAGCTCGGTGATGTCGCGCGCAGTGCCTTCGATACCTTGCACGCCGCCATCGCCCGTGCGCAGGAACTGGGCATTCACCGAAACCCACACCGGCCGCCCATCACGATGGTGCATGGGAATTTCATAGTTGCGCAGCGCACCGCCATGGGTATCGATGTCGAGCATGAACGTATCGTGATGGCGCGGATTGGCGTAGAGGTCGCCGATGCGCATATTCACGCATTCCTGTGCATCGTAACCGAGCAGCGACTTGACCGAGTGTGAGATGAAGGTGATGCGCCCAAGGGCGTCGGTACGGTAGTACGTATCCTGCATGTTCTCCAGGATCCGGTTCAGCTCATGCAGGGCCTCACGGGTCTGCGCTTCCGCGACAGCGCGCGCCGAGACATCACTCACCACACCTTGCATACGTACCGGACCGTAGGCCGCATCGCGCACCACCTCGGCCTCGTCGCGCAGCGTACGCAGGCTGCCCCCGGGCAACAGCACACGGAATTCCAGGTTCAACACACCCGTACGCTGCAGGGCGGCCTCCACCGCGCGCTGGTAACCGGAGCGGTCTTCCGGGTGCAGGGCGTTGAGGAATGCCTGGCGGGTTACGGACACGCCCGGTTCGAGGCCGAACAGCCGATAGGCCTCATCGGAGAGATACATCTTGCCGCTGCGTAGATCCCACACCCAGTTACCGAAGTGGGCAATGCGCTGGGCCGCATTGAAGCAGGCATTCGATTCGGTGAGGTCGCGCACCAGCATGGTGTTGGCAATGCCGAGCCCCAAGCTGTTGAGCACGGCACGATGGGAATGGCGCGAGGCCACCATAAGTGTGCCGGCGTAGATCAGCACCAGCAATCCGAGGACCACATGCGCCTCATCGCCGCTGGCCAGGAAACGTATCCCGATGGGTAGAATCGCGGGAAGCACATAGGCCGTACTGCCCCAGCGGATGGAGGACTGCGGCACCACGGTGGAGGCGGACAGCCCTGCCAGCACCACGATCAGCATGGCCTGGTGGGCAATGGAGTCTGCGGGGAACAGGAAGCTCGCCGTGGAAATGCCCCAGGTCGCGCCGGCGGCAAGCGCCCCGAACACGTAACGGGTTTCCCAGCGGGCATCGCCGCGCTGCGGATAGGGCGTCCTGCGCCAGGCCCATATCAGACCGAGGCGCAGGCAGTAGACCAACGCGGCAACCGTCACCCAGCCCCACAGGAGTTGAGCCTCGATCACGTCCCGCAACAGCAGGGGGGTGAGCAACACCACCAGCAATGCGCCGGCGATGGCCACCGGCGCCTGCTGATAGACGAGTTCGATCTGCTTGCGCTTCAGCGCCGGCGAGCCAACCGCGGTATCGCTCGACATTCCTCCCCCTTGCCGCGGCGTGCCGTTCAGATCGGCACGCCCATGCGCGTCATGACCGTCGCCTGCCGGCGATGCGCATGCGCAGGGCGTTGAGCTTGATGAAGCCCTCCGCATCCTTCTGGTCGTAGGCGCCCTGATCTTCCTCGAAAGTGGCGATGTTTGCGTCGAACAGACTGTCGTCGGACTGGCGACCGACCACGGTGACGTTACCTTTGTAAAGCTTCACCCGCACCTGGCCGTTCACGTGTTGCTGAGAGGCATCGATCATGGTCTGCAGCATCTTGCGCTCGGGGCTCCACCAATAGCCGTTGTAAATGAGCGAGGCGTAACGCGGCATCAATTCATCCTTCAGGTGTGCCACTTCCCGGTCCAGGCACAGCGACTCGATGGCACGATGGGCACGCAGCATGATGGTACCGCCCGGGGTTTCATAGGCACCGCGGGATTTCATGCCCACGTAGCGGTTCTCGACGATATCGAGGCGGCCCACACCATTGGCGCCGCCGAGGCGGTTCAGTTCAGCAAGCAGGGTTGCCGGCGTCATGGCCTTGCCGTCAAGGGCGACAGGATCGCCGTGACGGTAGGTGAGCTCGATATAGGTTGGCTGATCCGGCGCTTTCTCGGGTGATACCGACCAACGCCACATGTCTTCCTCGGGCTCGCTCCACGGATCTTCCAGCACGCCGCCCTCGTAGGAGATGTGCAAGAGATTGGCATCCATGGAGTAAGGCGACTTCTTGCCCTGCTTGGCGAAGTCCACCGCGATGCCGTGCGCCGCGGCGTAGGCCATGAGCTTCTCGCGGGAGGTGAGGTCCCATTCACGCCAGGGGGCGATCACCTTGATCTCGGGCTTCAGTGCGTAGGCGCCCAGTTCGAAGCGCACCTGGTCGTTGCCCTTGCCCGTTGCGCCATGGGCGATGGCGTCGGCGCCGGTCTCGTTGGCAATCTCCACCAGGCGCTTGGCGATAAGCGGGCGGGCGATGGAGGTGCCGAGCAGATATTCGCCCTCATAGATGGTGTTGGCGCGGAACATGGGGAAGACGAAATCGCGCGCAAACTCTTCCTTGAGATCGTCGATGTAGATTTCCTTGATGCCCGCCGCCTTGGCCTTGGCGCGTGCCGGCTCGAGTTCCTCACCCTGGCCGACGTCGGCGGTGAAGGTGACCACCTCGCACTGGTATACGTCCTGCAGCCACTTGAGGATGATGGAGGTATCGAGCCCGCCCGAATAGGCGAGCACCACTTTCTTGATCTGGGACATAGATGCTCCGTTGGAAGACGCCCGCGGGGACGGCCCGCCGACGGCAGAAATTCGTCGCGGAATTATACCTGAGGGCGCGCCGCAGGTCCCCTTCGGGGTCCGCATTTCCTTGCTAGCGGATGAGGCTCACTTCCACGCGCCGGTTGCGGGCGCGGCCTTCGGCATTGCGGTTGCTGGCCACGGGCTTGCGTTCGCCCACGCCTTCCACGGTGATGCGCGAGGGAGCCACGGCCTGCTGCACCAGATAGGCCTTCACCGCCTCGGCACGATGCAGGGACAGGGCCTGGTTCTGGCGGCGGAAGCCGTGACTGTCGGAGTGACCGCGCACCAGTACACGCGCCGAGGTATCGACGAGCAGATACTGGACGACCTGGTCGAGGCGCGCCCGCGCGACCGCGTCCAGCTTGGCGCCCGATCTCGGGAAGTTCAGGCTACTGTAGCGTATGCCTTTGAATTGAAAAGGAAGGAGTCGGGCCACGCAGTCGTGGAAGGCGTCCAGCGACTGGCGCAGGTTGACCGCCGACACACTCACCACCACCTGGTCGCGGCCGTCGGCCCAGTCCCGGTAGGAGACCGTGGGAAACAGGCCCAGTTCCAGATCGGCCAGGAGCCGGCGGGCCAAGGGCGGGGCCAGCACCAAGGGCCGCTTGCCCGCCGCCAGCGACACGGCACCGATCTCCCGCGTCGTGCCGGTATGCATCCACGATGGCGGCTCCGACGCCAGCCTGCCAGCGGAGGGCGCGGGCGCGCCGTGATGCACGCACAGTTCAAAATTCAGCCCATCCCCGCTGCGCTGCACGAAGGCCGCCACACCGTAGTGGGGGATGGCTTGGGTCAACCGGCATTCCAGGCGCGAGGCAGAAAGCGTCCACGCGGCTTCATGGGGCGCGGCGCCATAGCGCAATTCGCCCGCGTCCACGCGAACGGACAGCAGAACCACGGCCGGCAACAAACGGATGATGGGTTTCATGGGCGCATATCTCTGCCAACCTAGTCGGCAGCAAGCGGCGAAATCTTGAGGCGCATGGGGATCGCAGCATTTGACGGCCCCCTGGGTGCCGCAATACTTAAGCTGCCCCGCCTAGGCGCGGCAACGCCATGCCCATCGGCTCACCTCGGGAGGGTTACGGTGCCCACGACCCTGAAAGTGCTGCACGTCGCCTCCGGCGATCTCTGGGCCGGTGCCGAGGTCCAGCTCTGTCAACTGGCGTGCGCGCTCCAGCGCCGCAGCGACATCCACCTGCATGTGGCGCTGCTCAACCATGGCCTGCTCGAAGCCCGGCTTCGCGAAGCATCGGTACCGGTGACGGTACTGGAGGAGCGCAGACTGGGACTACTTCGCCTGGCCACGGCGCTCAGGTCATTGACCGCCCGCTTGACCCCCGGCGTGGTGCACAGCCATCGCTACAAGGAGAATCTCCTTGCCGCACTCGCCCTACCGCGCTCGCTGTCCGGCCGCGCACGGGCCATCGCCGTACGCACCGTACACGGCGCACCCGAGCCGGCGGCTTCTTGGCGCGTACACACCGCGCGTCTTGCTGACACCCTCAGCGCGCGATTGCAGCACGGTGCAATATGCGTGTCACCGGAATTGCTGGCCGACGTGCACAGGCGCTTCCCGACACTGGCCATCGAAGTCATCGAGAACGGCTTCGCCTTCGACGAACTCGATCGTGCCGTAGCCGCAGCGAACCACACACCGCTACCTGGTGCCGGCTTGCACATAGGCCTGGTCGGACGCCTCGTGCCCGTAAAACGGCCTGACATCTTTCTGGCGACCGCCGAGTACCTTACGAAGGCGCAACCGGATACCTTCAGCTTCCACGTGTTCGGCGAAGGTCCCCTGCGGCGGCAGTGCATGCACGATGCCCAACGACGCGGCCTCGCGCATCACCTCCATTTCCATGGTTTTAGGCCCGACATGCCGGCGATACTGGCGCAACTGGATGCTCTCGTGCTCTGTTCCGATCACGAAGGCTTGCCCATGGTCTTGCTCGAAGCCATGGGATTGCGCGTGCCGGTCATCGCACACGCCGTTGGCGGCATACCTCACGTGTTGGCGAACGGCCGCTACGGATACCTGGTGCATGACCACAGTCCGCATGGATACGCGCAAGCCCTACAAGCGCGCGCGCAGGCGCGCGCCTCGGCAGCCATGCGCGCCGCCCAGGCCTGTGCCCATGTGCGAGCACATTACGCGATAGATAGCGTCGCGGAACGTTACGTGAAATTCTATCGCCATTTAAGTGGCGCACGTTTTCACGCCCAGGTCACAGACGAAATGCGTACGTGATCGCATTCATGGCGTACTGATTCCCGCAATCAACCCTGCTCCCACAGGCTGTGCCCGTTTTGTGAACCACGGCGGGCGGGCGTGTGAACCACCACAAGGACCCTATTCGCCCAGGCCGATAAATTCTCGTTCGCCCTAACCCACAGGCGAAACGAGATGAAGCGCATACACCCAACCGACAAAATTTCTTCCACTCATTCCTTCAGCCGTTTGCTCGCGGCCGCCTGCTTGACCGCCGTGTTCGCCATCGGCTGCGGAGGCGGCGGTGGTGGTGGTGGCGGCGTGGCGGATGGCGGCAACGTGATCAGCGACAAGCCATGGCCTGTCGGCAATGGCGAAATCGCACTCTCCTGGGTGGCGCCCAGCGAGCGTGAGAATGGCGGGCCCTTACCGCTTTCTGAATTGCGCGGTTATCGCATCCATTGGGGCCCAACCGACAACCCCACCGAGTACTCAGTAACCATCAACGATCCCTACACGACATCATTCACGCTGGAAGGTGTCGTGCCCGGAAGTTACCAGCTCGCAGTAACCGCCATCGACTCCGGTGGCCTGGAGAGTGCGTTCTCCAACAGTCTGCAGACAGCGCTTTGAGCCATGACACAATAGCGCTCGCATACCATCGCTACACGCGCCACACTCAGGCGGCCATGAGCATGGCCGCCTGAGTCTGCATTTAGCCGCGGCGCCTCCACTTACTGACAGCCAGCAAGGACATGAGGGCCAGCAGTTCCGGCAGGGTGCTGCCGCCGCCTCCTCCGCCTCCACCCGCCGCGCCACTGACAGAGCTTCCGACGATGATGCTGACGGTGGCCACATCCTGTCCGGATTCACTGCGACTGCCGACGGTGTAATCGAACGAATCGGTACCGGCAAAATCGGGCGGCGGTGCATAGCGCAGTACACCGCTCGTCACGGTTACCGTTCCGCCCAGCGCCGTTCTGGTGTCAAAACCTGCAATGAACAGTTGCTCACCAATGTCGTTCGCGAGCACGGGGATTTGTACCGGTGTGTTGCGTGAGGTGCGTGCGTCATCGTTCGCAGCACAAGGGCACGCCTTCTGTACGACGGTGCCGCCTTCACCCACCGCCACGAAACTAGCTGCCGCGGCCGCCACACCGTACAGGCGATTTCCCGAAAGCGCCTGACGCTCCCAGGTAATGCCATCGGTGCTGGTGAACGTGTTGCCGCGATTACCCTTGTTCCCACCGTCGCCCACAACGATGTAGCGTGCCCCATCCCAGGCCACATCGGTAAGGTCGAAGCGGTCGTCGATGATGCCCCTGCGCCAGCCCCCCTCGGCGCTGCCTGTCAGAAAGCTGCCCTCCCTGCCGACGACCACATACCGGCCACGGCCGTTGCCGGCAATACCAAGCCATTCCTCACCTGGGAAATGTTCCGTCCCGGCCACCGTGAAGGTGCTTCCATTCACGGTGGCGCGCAGCACGATGCCGCTCGTGCCTTCACCACTGACACCCACCACCATCACACCCGTATCGGAAACGGCGACATCATTGAACGTTTCGTCACCCGTGTGCACCACAGTCCAGTTTCCTGCCAGGTTACGCAGCACTGTTCCATTCGTGCCCACGGCAAACCACGCATCGGCCGCGGCAACCCGCGTGATGCCGTAGAGATTGGCCGGTGTGGTCCCCGCTGGATAGCTGTCGCGCACCCAGGTGGCACCGGTGTCGCTGCGGATAATTGCACCGCCGTCCCCGACCGCCATGTAGCGGCCGGCGCCCCAGGCTACATCACGCATATGCGGCACCGGCAGTCCCTGGATGGAGGAAACGGGTGTCAGTGTCGCAGGGGTGGTCGACGTGTTCGGGTTATGCAGCACGATGCCATCACCCACGGCCACGTAACTACCGCCTTGGGCGGGTGACGCGACGGCTCGCATCGTGCGCAGCGTACCCGCACCACTCCGCGACCAGGGACCACTCGGCGCTGCCGACTCGAGCAACAAACCGTGTTCACCGGCGGCAACGAGCGACCCGTTGCCGGCGGCAACCACACCCAGCACTTCGCTGAAACCCGAATTGTAGGCAGCGCCCCAGGTGACGCCGTCGGGGCTGCTGCGCACTCTGCCGCCATTTCCTGCAGCGACCGCTCCCTGGGTCGCATCCCAGAGTACCGCGCGCAGTCCACCGGTGCGTTCCGCCTGCACCTGCCAGGTGGCACCGTTATCGTCACTGGTGAAGATGCAGCGGTCCCCACATCCCGGCCCGGCACCACGCTCCGCGACGACGATCCACCGGCTGTCGGATGCATCCCAGGCGATACCGTCCAGGTTCGGCCCTGAGGTCACGCCGTTCGCGCCGGGCGTCTGTAATTCACTGCTGCGTACCCACGTCAACCCGTCGTCGCTGTAGACGATGGTGCCATCGCTGCCGACCGCGATGAACCGGCTCCCGTTCCAGGCCACATCGTTCAGCCAGGCATCGCCTGCGTTGGAGTTGCGCCGCGCCCAGTTCACACCGCCCTGGCTGGTGATGACCGTGCCCCCCGAGCCTACCGCGACCAGACGGTTCAGTTGCGGCGCATACGCGACCCCATAAAGAAAAGCGCCCACGCCCGATGAACGTCGCGTCCACGTGCTGCCATCAGGACTGGTGAGGACAGTGCCGGTATTCCCGACGGCCACGAACTGGTTGCCGGCCCAGTGGACCGCCGCCAGCCACTCGGTGGTACCTGAGGTTCCGGCTTGCCAGATGCCCGAGCCGTCCTTCACAAGAAGTGTGCCGCTGTTACCCACCGCGACGAACCGACCCGCATTCCACGCGAGGCCATCTATCACGTTTCCTTGCGGTGCGGGGTTGTCCCAGCGCGTCGCAGCCTCGACTGTGCACGCCAAGGCCACAATCACCGACGACAGCACGAGCATCGCACGACGAACATCCCTGTTCATATGTAACTTCCTCTTCGTGTCGCAAGTTTGTGCAGAACGTCCCGATTATAGCGGTCGACGACATCGTCATTTCGGTGATTACACACCATCATAATCACTACCAATCGCGCGAGACTGCCTCATCCTGGCGGGTGTTTTTCCTGCGTTGCGACCTATTTCCGCAGACAAGGTGATCACGCCCACAAACAACGACACACACCGCCCTCGCTGGTGTGGATGTGTGAAACAGAAGCCGCTTTGGGTACTGCCCAGTTGCTACCGTACGCCCATGCTTCGCGTGCACGGTCTGCGGCCGTTTGAGGGAGAAGCTCACGCGACCAGCATCACACACCGCCTCTTCGTGCCGTATGGCCGGGGCGCCAGGGAGGTGCCGCCATAGCGGACAAGTGCAATTGTGCACGGAGCGCCAGGACGCAAGAGGCGGCTACCGGCGCGTGCCATTACGGTGACGCGCGACGACTATACTGCCCTGACCGAGAGGTAGCATTGTGAACAGCCCCTCCCATAAGAAACCGTCATTTGCAACGCGTCATGAGGCCCGCGTAGGTATGCGAAGTACACACCGCGCCACGGGTGCCATGGCGGCGCTGATTCTCGGATTCGCCGTCAGCGCCCCGGTACTTGCCGGCACGTTCTATGTAGACACCAATCACTCCTCCGCATCCGACTCCAATCCGGGGACGGAAGGTGCGCCGTGGAAGACCATTCAAAAAGCGGCATCGACACTCACCGCTGGCGATACGGTACTGGTGAAGGCTGGCACCTACACCGAACTGTATTCAGGTGGTCCTGATTCGGCCATCAAGGCCATCAAGCCGCAACATTCCGGCACCGAAGGCAAGCCGATCACCTTTGCGGCCTACCCCGGCCACCATGTGGTCATCGACCAGAAAGGCAGCGGCAAGGGTTTCTACATCTCCGGCAGGAACTACATCACTATCCGTGGCTTCGAGATCAAGAACACGCTGATCGCCGGCATTCATACACCGGACAACGGCCGCAACAGCAGCAAAAAGGTCTACGGCATCGTCGTTGAGAACAACGATATTCACCACATTTCCGGGCCCAGAGCCACCAATGTCGGTGGCATTCGCTTCGACAGCTGCGTCAATTGTGTCGCACGCAACAACCTGGTGCATGACAGTAGCGAACAGGGTATCAACAGCTTCGGCATGATCAACGCGCTGATCGAACACAACGAGATCTGGAACATCGCCGACTATGCGGTGTATCAGAAGCGGTCGGACGGCAAGGGTGCGACGATTCGGCGAAACATCATCCATGACGTCGGGGTTGGCGTGATGTTCTCCATCCAGGGTGGCGGTGATCCGCCGCACAATGACCCCAACGTCTATGAGAACATCATCTACAAGGCCCGCAACGCGGCCATCCAGACGATGCTCTCGGAAACCAGCAGCCCGAGTCGCCGGCTCTACATTCACAGCAACGTGCTCGCGGACAGCCCGGTGGGCATCGACATCAGGGGATTCCAGGATGTGGAGATTTGGGACAACATCTTCATCAACACACCTGAAGCCTTCGGCACTAAACTCAGCGGGGGCTGGCCCGGCAAGATCACCTACTCCGACTACAACGTGTTCTACCCATCGGCGAAGTTCTTCCTGGATCGCTACTCATCCTCGGCCAGGAACTTCGGCTCCCTCGATGCATGGTATGCGGCAACACGCTTCGACCAGAACAGCCTGAATGTGAACCCGCAGTTCACCAACGTCGCTGATCGACGCTACACGCTGTCCGGCTCATCCCAGGCCAAGAAGTCGGGCAAGACCGGGATGGATCGTGGCGCCTACCCCACCGGCTCGGGTGTGGTCGGCCCCACCGACGGGCTTATCGTGCCAGTCGGGTCCCCACCCAAGCCTCCTGTGCTCCTGGACGCGAGCTAAGTCAGGCACCTGGACGCCCGGCACGGAAGCCGGGCTTGCCTTTACGCTTCCTCCCGGCCGGTGGTCTTGCCGGCCTGCTTGCGCCGGCACACAGCCGGCACAACTCCGTTTCGAGCACAGCGTCCGTCAGCCGCCGCTCTTTACGAAACAGCGCCAGCACCTCGCGCGCCGCGGGAAGTCCAGCACGTGTTTCGTCACTCAGGTAGCTGACTTCCGGACTATTCACCTTCGGCACCAGGTCGGTCGTCCATTGTTCTCCTGCCGCGAGCGCCAGGCCACGCAGCAGCGCACCCAAGCGCTTCGCCGTCACTTCGGGGGCGATATGCGCCATCGCCCAGGCGCGCGGCGAGTAGTCCCGCCAGTGGTCGCGGAAATGTAGAAGTGCCTCGGCGAGTTTGTCGGCACCGCACACCCGGCCCGTCTGCGGCGTAATGTGGCCACGATTGACGCCGACGTTGTCAGCGATGAGAATTCCAGGCACGTCCGCAAAAAATCCCTCGAACAGGGCGCGATTACTGCCTTCCTTGCGCGACAACATCAGATTCACCTTGCTGCGGTTCAGTATCGCATTGAGTTCGGATTGGGAGACTTGCTCGAAAACGGTGAGCCTGTCCCGCAGCTTGTAGTGTTCGATCAGCGCCTGCAGCGGTTCACGCGGCCCACCCCAGCGCGCCATCACCAAGGCGGCGCGAAACGATGGATCGGCGATGTGGCGCAGGGCCCGAAAATAGAGGTGGTGGCGTTTGACGGGATTGTAATTGGCAATCAGCAATGCATCGAATTCCTTCTCCACCCCCGGCAATGGATGAAACGTGCGGTAATCGACCCAGTCACTTGCACCCATCCGGATGGGCACGAGATTCGTGCCCAGGCGTGCCAGAAATGACTCATCGCGCTGCTCTGAGGCCTGCACGATCACGGAACTCGGTACTGATGCCCACGCCAGGATCTCGGGTGTGGCGTAGCCCGCCCAGCTCGGCTCCAGCACGACACGAAAATACCTGGCGAGACGTGCGGTATCGATGTGATGATGGTAGTAATTGAACGAGTCGGTGAAGGTGATGAGCAACACCCCCTTCTCTCCGGTTCCAGCCAGCACCGGGGCCTTCAACACGATGGAGCGCGCGGCTACCTCATCGAAAGCATCCGGGGCTGGAACGCTGGTAATGCCAGGCGCCGCCGCAAGAATCGCATCCTTGCCGGCTGCCATGCGCTTCGACACCCACGCACCCAGCCGGTCGGAAGAGGCGAACATGCTGTAGCGGTGTGCGGCCATGATGGCGGTGGCACGCCTACGGGACGACGGGTGCAACCAGTACAACAGGCAAAGCGGTAATACGCCCAGGTGGCCGGCACGCGATCGTACGAAATCCCTGGCATGCCATTTCCCCACTGCAACTTCACGGCGCAGCAATTCCATGGAAGTCTCCCATTGCGGTTGCGGGCCGGCCCGTGCTCACGCAGCCCGGTGCAGTGCGTGATGAATCATCGTCTTGAACCGCGACATCGACGTCCACGCCCCAACCCCGTAGCGCCGTAGCGCGAACGGATCCGTCCCCGGCGCATTGGGCCCAGGGAGGGTGGTTACGGCCGAAGTCATGCGCAGGGCCTTGAGCAGAGCGACGGAAGCACCGTCGTAGTCGTGCCTGCCACCGTTTGGGTAGGCAAAGTGGCGGCATGCCCTGCCTGTGAGCCGCTCCACTTCACGGATCGAGCATGTTATCTCTTGCTCGCGTTGCGCCGGCGGGAGCCGTGACAGAATGGCGTGGGTATGCGTGTGCGCGCCGAATTCCACCAATCCCGAGTCGCTCAAGTCCCTTATGCTCTTCGTATCCAGCATCCGAAACGGCGACCACGGCTGCGCAGCAACACCCGCCTCGCATCCGAGTCGTTTCCTGATGTGGTCCACCTCCGTGAGCAGTTGCGCATGCGGAAGGGATTTGAGCGCCTGTTGCAGGTGCACACTTGCCCGCATGCGCGCCCGTGCCGACCCCACGTCCAAACACTCACCCCGCCACTGAAAAGACGAGAGCGTAGTATTGCCGATGGCGTCGAGAATGGCGCAGAACCACACCGTATGCGGTGTATCCACCAGCCCCGTGGTCAGGTAAATGGTGAAAGGCAGGCCGAGGCGTTTCAGCACGGGAAACGCCACATCGTGATTGTTTTGGAAGCCGTCGTCGAAGGTGATCACGGCCGTGGGCTGCCGGACCCGGTCTTCGGACAGGCGTGCGACAGCCTCCCCGAGCGGTAGGACATCGAAGTGCCGCGCCAAGTAGTCCATCTGCGAGGTGAACCGTTCACGCTGCAGGAAGCACCAGTCCGGAACATCGGGCTCGCTCGCGACCACGCCGTGGTACATGATGATGGACACGCAGTTTGCATAGCCCCGGCGATGGATCCGCTGAGGCAGACCCAGTGCGGAAAAGGTAAATGTCGCACATTCCCGCAGCAGTGCCTTCATCCCGTTCCGGCTCCATCCCTGCCGTTGTGCCGGGACCGGTTACCCGCACCGCCACCAAGTCCCTTCCCTGGGTGCTTTGTCGCACGGCGCGTGTGCGACCGGCTGACCACGTCCTCGTAAACCTCGGCAAGCCGCATTCCTATGGCTCGGTAGCTGTACTTCTCTTCCACCAGCGCCCTCGCCGCTTGACCAAGCCGCTGCCGCTCCTCGACGTGCGCAAACAGGTGCCTGATGTGGTGCACGTACTCCGATACCGTGTGGGCGAAGGCCACGTGGGTGCCCGCTCGCACTTCGATGCCCTCACAGGCAATCGGGTCCGCCACCACGGCTTTCGCCATGGCCAGGGCATCGAGTACCTTGAGCTTGGTACCGCCACCGTCGGTAATGGGGCACACGTACACGGCGGCACCGTTCAGGAAGGGTCGCACGTCGTCCACGAAGCCGTGCACGCGCACCGCAGGGTCGCGCTCGGCCAGCCGTATCACCTCCTGCGGCGGCTCCGCCCCGATGATATCGATCGAAACCGACGGGATGGCCTGCTTCAGCGCCGGCCACAGCTCACGCGCGATGAACAGCACCGCCTTGCGATTGGGATAGGCACTCAAACGCCCCGCGAAGATCAGGCGCCCCTCCGTGGGTGCCACGTAGTCCGGTTTGAAGTAGTCCAGGTCGACACCGTTCGGGATCTCATGCACCTTGCCGGCGAGCCGCGGAGCCGCCTGCAACAGGCGTTCCGTATCCAGTTCCGAGCACGTCAGGTGCGCAGCGCAGCGCTCACCATAACGGCGCTCCCAGCGCAGGATTTTCGCGCTCTCCTGCAGCATGTACAGTTTCTTCAGCGGGTTCGATTCATTCGCGGCGCGCCGCTGCATCATGTGCGATTCGATGTTGTGATGGTTCATCACGGCAGGCATGCCGCCAAGGTCGTCCAGGTAAGCGCCCAGGCTGAAGGTGTCGAGGTGCGCGATCTCGCATGCCCGTGCGGCCGTGTGTCGCTGCACGAGGCCGGCCATTCGGCGTGACAAGAGCCAATTCACCGTGTAGGGATGGGGGCTGATAACACTGCCCAGCAGAAGGCCGGTACGACCGCCGACGCGCGCGTCCTCGGGCAAGGGGCAAAATGCTACGGAAGCACAAAAGCCGGACAGTTCGCGCTTGGCGATGCGCAACGCCTCCTCTCGCTCTGGCGCCAGGTACGCGAGCAATGGCCGTTGCACCATCGCAACCAGATCCACCGTATTGTAACGGGCGACCTCGCGCAACAGGTTGAAGCTGCGCTGCAATACACCACCCTTGGGAGGATAGGGCACAAGATGGGACAGCCACAGAACCCGCATTGAGCCTCCGTTCTGCCGGATAGTGCTCCGGTGCGCAGGATGCGACGCCTCCGGACTGCGTCGAGTGGACCCGCGCAGGGCACGCACGGCTGTCCCAACGCGCTCCGCGCACCAGTTATAGCAGACCCACGCCCGACTATCCCCTCGCTGCCGAATCCTGCACTGCCGCCGTGACAACCCGAGCACGTACCCACAACTGTGTCTAGCGTCACCCTGTAGCACCCGGATTGAGCGACTGGATTCACAGCGCCTGGCCACATCAGACTGGAATAATTTGCCGATACCGATAAACGCAGCAAGACCCCTTTCGGAGTGAGCATCATGTCCGTGTCATCAGCCCAACAACTCCTGTGCCGTTTCGCCGCCGGGGCGTTTCTGGCGGCATCCTGCGCCATCGGCCATGCCCAGGCTGCAGAAGCGTTCTGCCCAAACGGAAGCGACCCCGATCCAAATGTGATCTGGTGCGACAGTTTCGAACAGGATGACTACGGTCCCAAGGGGACCATTGGCGAGAAGTATTTTGAATTCAACACCGCCGGTGGTGATTTCGGCATCACGACCAAGGAGGCTGCGCTTGGTAAACAGGCGCTTTTCGCGCGCTGGAGCAAGGGGCAGGTCAATGCCGGTCACTTCTGGCTCAATTTCGGCCGCAATCCCCTGCGTAGCCAACTCCACACCCAGCGCGACTTCCGCGAAATCTACTGGCGCTTCTATGTGAAATTGCAGGACGGGTTCGTGGGCTTCCCCGACAAGCTCACGCGTATCACCAGCTTCGCCAACAGCAACTGGGCGCAGTCCATGATTGCGCACATCTGGCACGACTATACCGAGCGTGCCTACCTCAATATCGACCCGGCCTCGGGCATCGGTAGCAACGGCCTGCTGAAGACCACCAAATACAACGATTTCGCGAACCTGAGCTGGCTCGGTGCACGCCAGGCGAGCACGGCCATGCGCCCCGGCCAGTGGTATTGCGTGGAGGGCCACGTAAAGCTGAATACGCCCAGTGCCGCCAACGGCATCTTCGAGGTATGGATGGACAACAAGCTCGAAGCACGGCGTGCCGACCTCAACTTCGTGCACACGTGGACCAACTACGGTCTCAATGGACTCAGCTTCGAGAACTACTGGAACGCCGGGGCACTCGCTGAGCAGGAGCGGTATCTGGACGCCTTGGTGGTTTCCACCAACCGCATTGGTTGTCTCGGATCCGCGCCCAAGCCGCCGGTCCTGCTCGACGTTCAGTAAGCACACGCCACACGTCGCCAAAACGGCTCTCACTTCACGGCTCTGCCGCAAGATTCACGAAGCTTGCGGCAGAGCCGTGCCTTTTGCTCATGCCGGCCGCTATAGAGCCCTCTACCGTGCCGCCGCGCGCATCGTGTTGCTAAGCTTCAAGAATGGGCAGAGCCATGGAGGGTTCGGAATGTCCGGGGTGCACATCCAGCCGGTGATTCTCTCGGGCGGGTCGGGCACGAGGCTTTGGCCCCTGTCGCGCACACAGCATCCCAAGCAGTTTCTCACCATCGGTGGAGCGCACAGCCTGTTCCAGGAAACCGTGGCGCGCTTGCAACCATTGGATAACATCCTGCCCCCCATGGTCATGTGCAACCACGAACACCGCTTCATGGTAGTCGAGCAGTTGCGCCAAATCGGTGTGCATGCAGACATCTTCCTGGAGCAGGTGGGTCGTAATACCGCACCCGCCGTGGCCATTGCCGCCCTGGCGACGCTCGAACAGGGCGACGCCCCCCTGCTGGTTGCCCCAGCGGACCACGCGATTCACGATCCGGGCGCGCTCATCGCGTGCATCACGAGCGCACTGCCGGCGGTGCTCGCAGGTCGCCTGGTCACCTTTGGCATAACGCCCGCCTATCCTGCCACCGGGTTCGGCTACATAAAACCTGCTGCACAAGCGCTGCCCGACCAAGCCCGGGTGTTTCCGGTCGAGGCGTTCAAGGAAAAACCCGACCTCGACATGGCCACCCACTTCTGCCGGAGCGGGGAGTACTTCTGGAACAGCGGAATATTCATGTTCATGGCATCCGCTTTCCTCGCCGAACTCGCGCGCCACGCACCCGAGGTGGAGGCGGCGTGCCGCCGCGGCTTTACCGAACGCACCCGGGATCTCGACTTTGTACGTATCGAGCCAGGTGCTCTCGAGGCCTGCCCGGGCGTATCCATCGATTGCGCCGTGATGGAACATACGGACCGTGCCTGCATGATCGCGCTTGACGCCGGATGGAACGACCTGGGCACCTGGGCAGCCCTGGCCGCTAGCGCACCGCCCGACGCCGCCGGCAATGTTGCCGTGGGCGACGTCATCCAGTCCGGCACACGGAACTGCTACCTGCGCGCCGAAAGCCGGCTCATCGCAGCCATCGGTGTGAACGACCAGGTAATCGTCGAGACCCCGGACGCCGTACTCGTGGCGTCCAAGGAAAAGGCAGCGGAGGTGAAATCACTGGTGCAGCAACTGAAGCTCATGGGCAGACCCGAAGCCGATCAGCATCGTCGGGTCTATCGTCCTTGGGGCTTCTACGAAGGGATCGCCAGCGCCGAGCGTTTCCAGGCCAAGCGGATCCTCGTAAAGGTCGGTGCCAGCCTGTCGCTGCAGAAGCATCACCACCGGGCCGAGCACTGGGTGGTGGTACGTGGTTGTGCCACGGTTACCTGCGGCGACCGGACCTTCTTGCTGAACGAAGACCAGTCCACCTATGTTCCGGTGGGCGAGGTGCATCGTCTGGCGAACCACGGCAAGATTCCACTGGAGCTCATCGAGGTGCAGACCGGCAGCTATCTGGGCGAAGACGATATCATCCGACTGGACGACAGCTACGGGCGCTGAGTCGCCCCAGCCGGCGCACGCCCCCTCCATGCCTGCGCCCTGTCGCGCAAGCTTCGCAGCAGGTCTTCCAACAAGAATCGCCAGCGCTTGCGCTGCACGACAAGGCTATCCATCTCCACCGCGCCGCTCGCCAGGGAGCGCTTGTAGCGCATATCACCGCCAAGGAAATCGTACACCCGGTTTCCCGCAGCGGTATTCCAGTTGATGGCCATCACATGGCACACCTCGCCCGGATGGATCTTCGCCTCCATGTCGTAGTTGATCCCGCTCTGGATCATGTAGACATGGCCATTACGCACCAGGCTGTAGATATACCCCACGACGCCGTGGCCGGCCTTCACACGCAGCAACTGGACACCGCCGGGATGCCACTGCTCCACGATAAGCCGCCGATGAAAACCCTCCCAATGCGCATTACCAAAGGCACCCGGTTCACCGCGCGCCTCCCAGTGTTTCTGATGCAACGCTTTCAATCCATCGAAAAACACCGTCGCCTCATCCAGGCTCCGTGCGGCACACACTTCGACGGGCCCCAACTGCTCCAGCAGGCGCAAGGCACGGCGCAACTGCGACCGGCGGTTGGCAGAGAGACAGGCCAGGCAATCGCCGCCCGCAGCACGAACCTCCTCCAGATTGACGAATGGTGCAACGGTTGAATCAGGCTTACGCAGGCGCAAACCCAATGCGGCTATTTCAGTCGGCATGAGCCCTATGCCGGAATACCGCCGCAGATGCAGTTCGTCCCAATCCAGGGAGTTCCGCAGGCAGCGCATGATCGCGCC
This sequence comes from Thiohalomonadaceae bacterium, assembly GCA_041677345.1. Classification (GTDB taxonomy): domain Bacteria; phylum Pseudomonadota; class Gammaproteobacteria; order Thiohalomonadales; family Thiohalomonadaceae; genus JALOAT01. The sequence continues at coordinate 10,621 of JBAYQE010000010.1, read as the reverse complement.
GAGCGCCTCCTGCTCGTGGCCGCGGCGCAGCAGAAAGCCGTTATGCTCCACGCAGAAATCGATATCCGACGGACCGGCCTCATTCACGAACACCGCCGTCACCTTGAACAACCGTCGACGGAGACGCCGCCGGACCAACAGCCCCAATCCGATCGGCAAGCCGCCCTTCTGCGCACTGACCAAGTGGACCTCGAAGCGTGTCAGTGCCTCATGCAGCCACGGCAACACCCAGCTTGCCGACTGAAAGGCCGTCGAATCGCAGCATGGTTCGAGTTGCGCCCACTGCACTGCCACAGGTGTAACATCGGTGACCTTCTCGATGTACGCTTCGGCACGTTCCGTTGCCATAGCCGTTCCATTTGTCCGGTGGCGATTGGTCGTCGGCCAGCTCGGCTGTCAGTGTAGTGTACTGTGTGCACCCATACGATTTGCCGTGCCCGTGTACGAATTGGAACCGCAGGCTCGGCGGACATCAGCAATCCATCTCCAAGGTCATGGCTCACTTCCCTGGTACTTGATGCTCAATATCTCAGTGGCAAGCGGTTGACATTTCACTACAGCTGTTTGACCTATAATCTGATATGCCTGACGGGTTATTCGCCCGCGACAGTGCCCCACTGTACGAGACCGCGAAATGTACATCCGCGGGAGAGTGGCGCCAGCCCTTCACCCACCGGTCAGAGAGGGACATGCTGTGAAGCTGGTGATTACCATCGATACAGAAGAGGACAACTGGCGCCCGTTCAGCACCGGCATAGGCACCCGGAATGCCCAGGAGATCGCACGTGTCCATGACTTGTTCATGACCGAGGGCGTGCGGCCTACTTATCTCATCACGTGGCCCATGGCGCTTGATGACAGGTTGGTCGACACGCTCGCCGACGAGAACCTGCAGGGGCATTGTGAGGTCGGCACACACTGTCATCCCTGGACGACCCCACCGTTGGGCGATGTCCCGCGCCCCGAGAACAGCATGCTCTGCAATCTCCCGCGTGAGCTCGTTGCCACCAAGATTACTGCGCTGCATGAACTGATTACCGAGCGATTTGGCGTGGCACCGCGAACCTTCCGTGCGGGCCGCTGGGGCTACGGGCCCGCGGTTTCCGATGCGCTCGCACGACTTAACTATCGGGTTGATACATCCATTACCGCCTATACCGACTGGTCCGCCCAGTTCGGGCCCGATTATTCCCTGGTCGGCCCCAAGGCATTCCGTTTCTCGCCCCCCCATGTGTTTCGGCCGATGGAAGGAGGACAGATGACGGAATTGCCCGCCACCGTGGGATTCCTCACCGGCGACTTCTCGCGACGCGCGCGATTTGAGCACATGGCACGCAAGCCGCTCATACGTTGGTCGCGGCTCATCGGGATCCTTGATGCCCTGGCGCTGCATCGACGCATCACCCTCAGCCCGGAATGTGCAACGACGCGCGACATGATTGGTCTCATCGACAGCATGCAGCGACGCGGCTTCGAACACATAAACCTCTTCTTTCACTCCCCTAGCCTGCTGCCCGGGCTTACGCCTTACGTGAAGACCCGTGGCGATCGTGACGACTTTCTCCAGAGCCTGCGCACAGTAATTCGCCATGCACGGCGCTGTGGCATCACGCCCATCCTCGCGCGGGAGACCGTGGCACCAGCCCCGGTCGTGTGCGCCGAGGCCTATGCGCCGGACGTGTCGTCCTCCTGAGCGGCAGGACTTTCGTCTACCCTGATGTGGACCGGTGCGATACACCGGCCAGCACATGTTCAGGACTCACATGCTCAAACGCACTGCCGGTTGGCTGAAACGCGTCCATACCCATTATGAAACGGGTGGGCTTCGTTACACCCTTGATATTGCCTGTGACAAGAAGCAGATCCCAAGCTGGCTCCTCTACGACCATCGAACCCATCTGCTGCGTCTTGACGACAGGAACAAGCTCCTGGGCTTCAAGGCACGGCAGGAATATGAGTATTTCGCGGCTGATGAGTCACACCTCGATGAACTGGCGGTGCTCGATGATTTCGAAAACCCACAGTTTCTACGGCGATTGTTCCGGCAGTTCCTCACCGAGGGCGCCCAGTGCCATGCGATACGCCACGCCGGCCGTGTGGTTGCTTACAACTGGGTGTTCCGAGGCCACTACACCGTCACCTTCGATGGTTATGACAAGCGGTGCATGCAGCTTGACCTGGGGCCGCGCGCGGTGTTTCTCGGAAACGGCTTCATCGTGCCGGCCTACCGTATGAAGGGGCTGTTTCCGTCACTTCTTGGCATGGCACTGGAACACGGCGAGGATACCGCGCTGTTCTCCACCATCGATGTCATAAATCTCAATTCGCTACGCGCCCATCTGCGCCTTGGCTTCAACAATGTCGGTGTCATCACCTGCCAACGCGTGCTGGGAAGCCCCTACATCTGGCGCTGGCACGATACGGCCGGCGAGGCGCGCTTGCTGGGATTCCGGCAACCACGTGTCGCGCTCGCCGACCTGCTGGTCGGTGCACCATCGCCATCCGTCGGTTGCAGGGCACCATCCTAGGTTCCCTGCCTCGGCCAATGCCGGTGGCCGCCCGCCGTCGACACGACGTTATCGGCAGATTCAGTGGCCTCACATGGCTTTCAAATAGGCACGCAACTCATGGAGGAAGGGACGCAGATCGTCCAGCCGGTTGATCTCGTAGCGTGTGTGTCGCTGAAAAAACGACAGGAAAGCGCCCAGGGCCGCCAGTCGCTGTCCGATGCTGTAGCGATGCCGGTCTTTCCAGAACACCCAATAGAGGTGATCCAGGTCGCCGAGCAGCCAGCGGTTCCTGCAGCCAAGGAGATAGCCGTTGCGATTGCCCGGCACCTCTCCCATCGCCAACCGGTAGAGCAGATAAGGAAAGTCAACGCCCGCATCGATCGCCAATTGCAACGAACCCCAGAAGCGTCCATTCACTTCCATAAGGTACGGAGTGCCCGCATCGTCCACCTTGAACTCCACCATGGCCACGCCGTGCCAGGCCACCCGGGTCAGCAAGGTTTCCGCGAAACGCCTGCTCGCTGGCTGCAGGGCAACGCTCTCGCTAAGGACACTCACACCACCCGAGGGCGGGCGCTCCCTCAGGCGTTGGTGAGCGAAATAGACCACGGGTCGGCCATGGTCATACAGTGCGAACACGCCATGGCCGTAGCCTTGTATACGTTGCTGCACCAGCAGCGGCACGCTACCCAGGCAAGGGCTCGTGTGAAGCTTGTGTTGCAGTTCGTCTGCCGAATCTGCGTACTGGACGCCCACGGGCACCCAACCGGTGGCGGTCTGTACCTTGGAATAAACCGGCTTGATCACCACAGGAAAGCGGAGCCCGTCGAGTGCGGATGAACACTCGTTTGCGTCATGGATAACCCGCGTCGCAGGCGCCGGAATCCCCAGTGACTGGGCGAGCGCCATCACCTTTTGTTTGTTGATCAACCGTTCATAGGTCGCGTAGTCGGGAAACGGAAGGCGTACCTGAGAGAACGTATCCCGGTGCCTGAGTACCAGTGCCGTGGTGATGTCGGTCATGGGCAGCAGCACATCGATGCCACGGGTATCGATGACTTGCGCCAGGCCTGCCACGAAATCCGACGGGGAGGTGACAGGATCGGGATAGGTGGCGCGGGCTGCGGCATGGCGTGAGCAGCCTGCAAGCGATGTGGCGGTCGTATCCGCGACAGTGACCGGGATCCCGCGCGCGCCTAGCGCGCGCGTGACGGCGAGGGCGCTGCGTTGATTGCCGTCAAGCACCAGCACCCGCGCGCTCATCCCGCCACGATGTCTCCCGGTTTGGAATGGCAAGGAGTATGGACTATTTTCAATCGAGCTCAAGCGTCGGTTTCACGAGGCCCCATGGCCACAACCGCAAGCGATTGCCGTCTGCCGGTATATGGGGGCCGCCGTGCCCGGGCACGCACCTGGTATTTCCATATGAAGGGTCGGCTCGGCTACTTGCGGCAGTTTTCACGCACGGATTTTTCCCGGGTTACCCGCCTCGTGTTCGTGTGCAAGGGAAACATCTGCCGCAGCCCCTATGCCGAGGCCCGCGCACGGCAGCTCGGCTTGCGGGCCGCGTCCTGCGGCCTGGAGTGTCCCACCGGCGATGATGCAAATGCCGCGGCCATCGGCAACGCACTGAAGCGTGGCCTCGATCTGCGATTGCACCGCACCGCGCGCGCCGCAGGGTTATCGCTCACACCTGCGGATCTGTTGGTTGCCATGGAGCCCGCGCATGCGCGCTGCCTGGAAGCGATCGCGACGGCTTGCGGCGCGCAGTTGACGCTCGCCGGCGTTTGGTCGCGACCGTACCGACCGTACATCCATGACCCCTTTGGGCTTGATGACAGGTGTTTCCAGGCCTGCTTCACCCTTTTGGACAGTGCGGTATCCGGCCTGCGCGATCAGTTGCTTCGCGCCCAAGGGGACACACCATACCGTGGGCACCCCGGCACACGCACAGGTTCGGCCGCTCGGTAACCCACGACATCATCCCGCGCCTCTTCGGCCATTTACAGCAGTGCACGATAGAGTTCGTCGTAGCTTTTCACCATGACCGGAATGGAAAAGTGCGCCTCGGCCCGCTGGCGCGCCGCTTCCCCGAGTCGTTGCGCCCGTTCCCTGTCATCGGCCAGGTGGCGCATCCGCTGCGCCAAGGCCGTCACATCTTCCGACGGCACAAGAAATCCCGTTGTACCGTCGATCACCAGTTCACGATTACCGCCCACGTCCGTGACGATACAAGGAAGCCCCGCCGCCATGGCCTCAGCAATGCTGCACGACAGGCCTTCCGAACGGGACGCCAGCACGAAGGCATCGGCACCGGCGAGCACCCCGGCGATGTCCTGCTGAAAACCAAGGAACTCCACGCGCTTGTGCAACCCACGTTCGCGCATACGGGCCTCCAGCGCGCTGCGCTCCCGCCCTTCTCCCGCGATGCGCAGGTGTGGCCCATTCGTGCCCGTGGCTGCCAGCGCATCAAGCAGGATATCAAAGCCCTTCACTGGCATGAGGCGCCCCACCGACACGAAGGTGAAGGCCTTTGCCCGTTGTTGCCTCGGCACGCCCGCATCCGCCATGGCCACACCGTTGTAAATGCGCTCAATGGGGATCTTGCCCTTGGCGAGTTGCTCATAAAAGGCGCGCATGTCCTCTGATACGGCCACCATGCGGGTGCCGATGCGGGCTGCCATACCAAGCGGGCGGAAATTGCGCCGGTTCTCCTGCACATGACAGACGTCGTGCAGCGTTCCCACGTGGGGAATACCTGCAAAAAACGACGCGCAAGCTCCCGCAAAAATGGAACCGTTCAGGTGGGAGTGCAACAGTTCCACACCGCGTCTGCGCAGCACACCGGTGAGATAGGCGACGAAGGGTGCCAGGCTCCATTTGGAGACAAACCAGTCGCGGTGGGACAACTGCACCGCATGGAACCCAGCCTGTGGCGCGTGCTTGGCAATCCATTCGTTGCCGAAGTGCAGCACATCCACTTCGTGACCCTGACGCACCAGGGCGCCGCCCAGATCGATGACCACCCGCTCCGCCCCACCGGAGTGCCGGGTCTGGATGAAGTGCGCGATCCTGGCCATCGTTCAGGCCTGCGATGGACTGGCCCGTAGCCGCGCCCTGGTAGTGCGCGGGTGCGTTACCTCCTGCGGGGCCAGCTTCTGTGCAATGCGATGCATGGCGATGGTGAACCCGAGCAGGTACCAAAGGTGTGGATAGTAGTTGACGGTAAGAAAAGCCCCTGCAATCAAATAGGCCATCAACCCGGCGCTACCGGCCCGCACGAGCGCGGTCATCACACGCGCCTCATCGGTCTCGACGGTCGAGAGCAGCCGCCTTGCTTTCCGCAGGCGATGGATGATGCCTGCCGTGATAAAGGCGAACACCAGCGTGCCGGCCAGGCCGTATTCCGCAAGCACCGTAAAATAGATGGAGTGATTGACGCGACCGCCACTCCAGCGCACGTCACCCACGAATGCCGGATCGCGGCGCTCGTAATCCTCCACCACCCAGCCGAAATTGCTGGTGCCGACACCAAGCACCGGGTTGTCCACGAACATTTCCCAGGAGCGCCCCCAGAAATAAAAGCGTGAGAGACGGGTCGAATCGGTAGCGTCGCGAATACTGCTCATTTCATCCCAATAGGATGGCCCTTGCTGCTGTCGGCTTGTGGGGTCATTCGGATCGCCCGGCATGGGCGCCGTGAGGCGCGCCTGCACCAGCACGAGCACGGCCAGGCCGGCGATGACGGACACCGCCACGAAATTGCGTACGCGATAGCGTGAGAAATACACGATGGCGAAGGTCGCGGTCATCATGCCCAGGAAACCACCCCGGGATCGCGTGGCGACGATGGCCGCCACCATGAGCAAGCCGGCGATGATGAGCAGCACTTTCCTGACCGCATTTTGTTCCTGGGTGGCGAGAAAATAGGCGAATGGCATCGCCATGGCCATGGTCAGCGCGAGGTCATTCTCATCGCCCATGAAGCCGCCACTACCCGTGCCGCCGCGCAATACCCCGGCAGCGGCAACCAGTGCGTGGATGAACACCCACCAGTTGAAGAAGCGTCGCAAGGCCTCCGGGCGGTCCATGAAGGCAACAAAGGGCAACACCCCGCCTACCAGGAAAGAAATGAGTTCAAGATTGCGGCGCGCCGCCCAGTAGGTGTTGTTCGCGTAAAGGAGCGACAAAACACCGAGGACGATGAAAATGGCGTAAGCAATGACCAGCTTGTCCTTTAGTGCCGATTTCTCGCCCCGCAGCAGCCACACCATGCTGATGATGATGAGCGTTATGAGGCCGGGCCGGATGTAGCCGAGGAAGGTGATGTAGTCCTGCGGCCTCAGATACTCCATGGCAAACCAGAAAGTGACCAGCCCGAAAAACGGGATGGCATTGCTGTGCTGGACGCGCGCTCTCATGGGTATCCCTCCCCTTCTGCGAACGGCCGGCGCCTGGGTCACCGTGACCGTTGCACTCAACTCCCGGTCCGGTCGCGGTGTCCGGAGTTTGCCAACGTTCCGGTGGCACCGTCACTGGCCGACATGGTGTCGGCCACCGCCGTGAGCAGTTCGATGAACATGCGGTTCTGATACTCCCGGCTGTAGGTACGTATGCGATCCGCATTGGGTGTATGCGGGCGCGCCTGCATCACATAATGCTGGTACAGCTCGCGCAGGGTGCGGCGTAGTGCATCCGTGTCATGGGGCTCCACGACGCGTCCCGCGCCGCAGGCGCGCGTTATGCGGGCCGAGTCCGACTCGTTTTCCGCTATGAGCAGTATTTCGCGCTGCGTAGCAAGGTAGTCATAGACTTTCGCCGGGATCTGATCCGGCTGACCCTGGGCAAAATTCACCAGGACCTCGGCCTGTTCCATGGCCATGGCCGCCTGCTTCGGCGGCACCGGTGGACGTACCTGCACCACGTCCTCCAGCCCGGCCCGGCCCACCCAGGCCATCACATCCTGGCCGTTCCAGCGCTCACAGCCGCCCAAGAGGGTGAAGCTGACGTGCCGTCGATCCACGCCCGGTTCGCTGACCAGGTAGCGCAGCGCCTCCAGCAAGGGAAAGGGATTGCGATTCAGGTAGAGGGTTCCGGCGTAGAGCAGCCGCAGGCGCCCCTGTGCCTGCGCAGGTGACGCCATGTCGCCATCGAAGCCATTGAGGATCAATCTGAACTTGCCTGCCAGTTCGGGCATGCGCGCCTGCAGCCCGCGGCCTATACCGGGTGATGCGAGCGTCACGTAGTCCGCACGCGCGGCGCAATTCCGCTCCAGGCGCCGTTCCAGCAACGCCCGCAATGCACTGTCACTTTTTTCACGATCAATCCAGGTATGGTTGCATACCCAAGGATCGCGCAGGTCCATGATCCAGCGCGCACCGGTCGCACCCGCCATCACTCGCGCCGCTACGTGTACGGAATTGGGTGGACCTGTGGAGATGATCCAGTCGAACCGGCGGCGAATGCCCAAGGCCCGTAGCAGGGCTCGGAACGACCACAACTTGCTGTCGTCGATGGTCAGCTCCAATGCATGATAGTTGCGCTTCAGCCAGGCGAGCAGCTGCGAACCCCGTTGCACCTGTCCCGTTGTGGGCTGTGCGGGTACGGAGATAGCGACGGCGGCTTCACCTTCCGCGGCACGCTGGCCCCGCCTCACCCGTAGCAATGCCCACAGGTGCTTTGGCCAGTACGCCAGCAGTGGATACAGCTTGCGCGGGCGCGGTACATCGAGGACCTCGATGCCACGTATCCTGTCAACGAGTTCCGGTACCCTATCGGCCGGCGCCGTCACCACAGTGACCCGCCAGCCCAGGTCGCGCAACCGGCATGCCAGCTCCGAAATTCGCTTGGCACCCACCGCCGGCGAGGGATAGAAATGCTGGGAAAGGATCAGCAGGTTGAGCATGTGATCGGCCCCGGCATCCGCGCATGGATTCGACGTGGCATGTCCCTACCTCGCTTCAGGCAATGTTGCCGCTGCGCAACGCCCGCACGGCCTCACGTATGCGGGCAACCTGTTCCCCGTAAAAGATCAGGAACGCGGCAACGTAGACCAGGGCGCCCAGGCCAACGCTGCCAATGAGCCGTAGCGCGGGGTGGAATCCCGCTGCCAGCTCCTGGAACAGAAGCACGGCTCCGGCCATGAGAATAGTCGCTGTCAGCGTCGGCCGGGAGTCAGTAACCAATTCGCCGAGACCGACGGCGATCTCGCGGTACAGATAACGCAGCAGCATGATGTAAAGCAGGGGATACGCCGCCAGCCACGCGATCACCACGCCTTCGATGCCGAACTGGACGCCGGCGAGGAATGCCGGGGGCAACAACAGGGCGCCGGCCAGGCTGTAGTGGAATGCCTCTCGCGCACGGCCGCGGCTGTTGAGCAGGGGCGTGATGAGCATGCCGCTGATGCGCATCACATTCACTGCGCAGATGACTTGCAGGATGGGTGCCGCAGCCAGCCATTTCTGGCCAAGCAGCACATCCACCATATCTTCCGCCACCACCGCCATGCCGAACAGGATCGGGTAGGCGATGAACAGCAGGTAGCGGTGCAGGTCGCGGAACAACGCGCGGCACTGCTGATCGTCATCCTTGACACGCGCCAGCGCAGGGAAACCCACCTGATTGAAGACGGCGCCTATCTTGTCGAGCGGCATGGTGGCCAGTTGCAGGGCCAGGGAATAGATACCCGTGAGATGCCCGCCCAGAAACTTGCCGATGATGAACACGCCTGCCTGGGAAGACACCACGTAGGCGATGTTGGCCCCGGTCACGTTGAGGCCGAAGGACAGGATGCCCCGGATGTGCGACAGATGGAGCCTCGGGCGCGGCCAGCGGCGCATCTTGCGCAGAAAACCCGCGCTGACGATGGACTGCTGCACCAGCGCGCCCCAGGCCAGACTCCACACCCCGAAACCGCTGAACGCCAGCGCCACCACCGTGAGCATGGAACAGAGGCTGCCCGTCATCTCCACCAGCGCCCGCGAGCGGAAATCCATGCGGCGCATGAGCATGGCGAAGGGCACGGCCTTCAGGCTGCTGATCACCAGCCCGACCGCGCAAAGCCGGAGCAGTGCCGTCAGCTCAGGCATGCGGTAGAAGTCTGCAATGAGCGGCGCTGTCAAAAATAGCAACAGGAACAGCCCTCCGCCCAGGAGCAGGCTGAGCCAGAATACGGCATCTTCCTGTTGCGGCGTGATTTCGCTGCGTTGTACGAGCCCTTGCGCCAGGCCCATTTCCATGATCAGCGCCATGAGGCTTATGAAGATGCCGGCGATCGCCATGAGTCCGTAATCGGTGGGCGCCAGCAGGCGTGCGACAACGATGGTGCCGATCCAGGAGATGGCCTGCACCGCAAACTTGGTGGCCCCCTGCCAAGCGAAGCCGGCCAGGACCCGCCGTTGGAATCCGCTGCGCTCGTTTTCCATGAATGGGCGCTAGCAGCGGTACTGGTGGGAAGGCGTGGCCGGCATCGGTCGCAGGATGCAAGGACTCGTTACTGCCATCGCGTCAAACAAAGACATCCTTGTCTCCCGTCGCCCGCATCGGTCATGGCACGGTAAAGTCTAGTGCACGACGGAGCCGTTGCCGCAGCCCTTGAACGTGTCGGCGTGTTCCCCCCTAAGCGTGCCTTGCCGACCCGCGCGCTCACACTCACCTGCACGCACACACCTGTTCCGTTAAGCCGGTCCACGGGAACGCTTGGTGTTGGCGGCGTGCACACACACCGCGTGATGTGCATCACAGGGTGGGATGCCCGCGTCCGACGGATGAAATTCCCTGATTTGTGAAGCAAACCCAAGGCGGCTGTGACTGGCCACAAGGACGGCCGTTAGCCGAGTCGGGTAAAAAGACGCCTCAAGATTCACTCAAGCAAGCGAGGTCATAATGAACAGCTGGACCGCGGCCGCGCCAGGGACGACTGCGGTTTCTTTTCTCAGGAAAATGATGATCGTCGCGCTGATGAGCGGGGCATTGGCTTTGGCAGGCTGCGGCGGCGGCGGCGGGGGTTCCGGTTCGCCCGTGGATGAACCCCCCGTGGTTGAAAACCCCAAGCCGGGTGACGACGCAATCCCCGCGCCGCAGGAGCCCGGTGAACCGCAGGAGCCCGG